>NZ_JACJDN010000543.1:0-2707 GCF_014163565.1 Pseudoalteromonas sp. SR45-5
TATATCAATTCCATATTCCAGTAATGCTAATTAATTTTTTTAATGCTGAGCTGCAAATTTAGTGTGTTACTCAAAAACTCTTCATTCGAAAAATAAGAATGAATATGAAATTATTTACATTGCACACGTTAATGATAGTCGTTATCATTCGCAACGTTTTATAAACCTCTTCTCTGGATCAATATGTTTAACCAAAAATATCTGGCGCTCAGTATTGCTGCGTCTTTTTCTGCTTTTTCTAATGTGGCATTTGCCGAGCAAAATAACGATATTGAAAAAATAGAAGTAACTGGCCGTGCCCAGCAATTTTACCTAGAAACCGAAAGTAAAATTGGTACCAAAACTAATTTAGATCTTATTAAGCTTCCGCAATCGGCTCAGGTGTTAACCGAGCAACTTATTATTGACCAAGCCGCGCGCGACATTACCGATTTATACCGCTCTATTGCGGGTGTCAGTGAATACAGCTACTCAGGCGTAACTTTTCGTGGTTTTAGAGATGACGCCAATGTATTTTACGATGGCGTACGTGGCGACCCATATTCGGGCTTTGGTGTACCGCAGTTATTTAATGTTGAACGTGTTGAAGTATTAAAAGGGCCTGCCTCTGCTTTGTATGGCGGGGGCGAACCTGGTGGGATGATTAATTACGTAACCAAAAAGCCAAGCTACACACAAAAACGCGAACTAAAGCTTACTTTAGGTAACTACAACACCCGTGGTGCATCACTCGATATGACAGGTGGTTTAAGCGATACAATGGCTTATAGATTGGGTGGTTACTATGAAGAGCAAGACAGCTTTCGTAACAATGCAGACTCAAAAAACACCGAGCTGACAGGCGGATTGTTATTTGATTTAACAGATTCAACAACCTTAACCACAAGTGTTGACTACATTAAACAAGACCTAAGCGGAAACCGCTTACGTGGCGTACCGGTAGATGACAACGGTAACTTTTTAGTTGACCCAAGTTATAACGCCAATGAGGCGTTTGATTATCAAAATATGGAAGCTTTGGTGCTTCAAGCAGAACTTAGCCATTATTTTAATGATGATTTTTCGTTAAGTACTACGTTTCGGTACATGGATAACGAGCGAGACCAAGCCTACCATGAGTCGCAAAGCTGGGTAGATGTAAATGGTGATGGCGTTGCCAATATCGATGATGAAACGATTAAGCGTGAATACCGTAAGCAATTTCGTGCCAATAAAGAGGCAAGTGTAACCACCGACTTTGTTTATAACTTTGGACAAGGACAATTAACCCATCAGTTTTTATTTGGTGGTGATTACCACACCGTTGATACCGAATATGACTACTTTCGTGCTCGATATGAGGCCGATGGCGTCGCTAATTTAAATATTTTTAATTTAAACTACGGTGAAACCGATCCAAGTACTTATAACCTTACCGACATGAACCGCGATGGCGTAGATACCGACCGATTTGGTGTATACGCGCAAGACGTAATTAGCATAGGCGAGCAGTGGACAATAATTGCAGGTTTGCGCTATGACCATTTTAAAGAGTTTAACCAAGAAACTGGTTTTAGTTACTCAGATAACGACATAACGCCGCGTGTTGCTGTTACTTATCAGCCAGTAGAAAACACATCGGTATATATTAATTACTCAGAGAGCTTTAACCCTACATCATCAGCGGACCAAGAAGATGTAGCAGGCGAAGGTAATTTAGAACCAGAAACCGGCAAGCAAACCGAGCTAGGTATGAAAAACCAATGGCTCGACGGCAAAATAATGAGCACCTTTGCAATTTACCAAATTAATAAAGAAAACGTGGTAATGAGCAACCCTGACGATACGGGAGCGGGGGATGGCATTGCTGCACTTTTAAATATAGGTGAAGTAGAAAGCCGAGGATTTGAAACAACTTTAGTCGGTGATTTATCAGCGCACTGGACCGTAACGGCTAACTACGCATACAACGATACACAAGTGGTAGACGGCGTAACGGGTGATACGCTTTCAAATACATTTGGAGATGGTTCGCGCTTTGCTAATGCACCACGCCACCAGGCAGGTTTATGGACTCGCTACGCTATTGATTCAATTGACTCATCAATTGCATTTGGTGCAAATTACGTAAGTGAGCAACTGAGTACCAGTGGTCAAAAAGTAAAACCATTTACCGTATTTGATATGAGCTGGACGAGTCGTTTTGACGACGTATTACTGAGTGTAAATATTAATAACCTGTTTGATAAAGAATATGCTGTAAGTGGATTTAGTGAACGAAATGGCCATTTTCCTGGCAGCCCTCGTGAAATTATTGGGCAAATAACCTACAAGTTTTAATACTTATTAGCGCGAGAGTTATTCGCGCTTTTTTTTAAGTGTCGCCTTGCACCTTTTTATCACTATTAAATTTAGCAGCTTCTTGAGTAGTGTTAATAGCCGTAATAGGGAAGGGGATTACAATACCTTCTTTTTTATAGCGTTTATGCAGGGCTTTTATAAAAGCAGATTTAACCCAAAAGCGATTAAAGTATTCTTTAGCTCTAAGCATTACCGTAAAGTTAATGCTTGATCTATCAAAGGTATGAAAAACCACAAAGGTATTGTAATCATCAACGCCCCATTCGTGTGAAATAAGTATTTCACGAGCCACTTCAAGTGTTACTTGCTCAACAAATTCTAAATCTGAATCGTAATGCACGCTTATATCAACAGGTACGCTTAGCTC
>NZ_JACJDN010000544.1:0-2704 GCF_014163565.1 Pseudoalteromonas sp. SR45-5
TCCTCTTTGGCTTCTCCTAGTGCAATAGTTTTTCAAGTAAATAGTTCACTAATGGTGATATAAGACGCAGCGCTTTTAGAGTCAGTGATAAAATACTCATTTTCTGGCTTGGTTCTTCTCATTTGCTCCTCTTTGGCTTCTCCTAGTGCAATAGTTTTTCAAGTAAATAGTTCACTAATGGTGATATAAGACGCAGCGCTTTTAAAGTCAGTGATAAAATACTCGTTTTCTGGCTTAGCTCTTCTCATTTACTCCTCTTTGGCTTCTCCTAGTGCAATAGTTTTTCAAGTAAATAGTTCACTAATGGTGATATAAGACGCAGCGCTTTTAAAGTAAGTGATAAAATAAAAAACACTGTTTTTTGACTTAATTTTTCTTAGTTACTGCAGCTTCGCTTTCCCTTATGCAATTAATGACTCTTATCGCAGAGCTGATTATTCACATTATTTTATTGGTAAATTCTGCACACATCACTGCTTTAAATCTAGTCATATTCTCCTGTAAGTCTTTGTCACTTAATGCTAATGTTGATGGAGTGAATTATTTAAAACTTTAATAGCTAAACCAAGAGGTAACTATGTCTAATTGGGTTGAAGCAACAGTAAAAAATGTCACGTGGTGGAGCGAAATACTCTTTAGCTTAACCGTTAATGCAAACGTAGAGCCGTTTAAAGCTGGCCAATTTACAAAGCTTTCAATAATGGATGGCGACAAACGTATTGCTCGGGCTTATTCATATGTGAATGCCCCTGAAAACCCCGATCTCGAGTTTTATCTTATTAACGTAATTGACGGTTTGCTTTCTCCTCGTTTAGCTACCTTACAACCTGGCGACACCGTATTAATAGAACAACACGCAACCGGCTTTTTTACCCTTGATGAAATACCACAAAGTGATCAGCTTTGGATGTTAGGGACTGGCACTGCCATAGGGCCTTTTTTATCGATATTACAACAGCCCGATGTATGGAAAAAATACAAAACTTTAAATTTAGTGCATGGCGTACGTTTTAATAACGACTTAAGCTATCAGGCACTTATTAACGAGCTATTAAGAGTGTACCCAGCACAACTTAACTATATTCCGGTTGTAAGTAGAGAGGAGCCATTACAAGGCTTAAGTGGGCGAATTACTAACGCAATTGAGAGCAACCGCTTGTTTGAATATGTAAAGTTAGACCCAAAGCCCAGTAACGCACAATTTATGATTTGCGGAAATCCACAAATGGTAAAAGACACAACCGCGCTACTTCTCGATAAAAAATTTACGCGTAACCGCCGTAAAAACCCCGGCAATATCACGGTAGAGCAGTACTGGTAGGCTTCAGTAGTGGTATTAACTACCCGATAACGTTAAAATTTGCTATGTTGCACCCTTATACTAATTTTATCAAAAATATGATCATTCTATCGCATTAAATAACTCACTAACTGCGTTAAAGGTTATTCATATAGAACAACTATATGTCACAATTTTCGCGTTGTTATTGCGCTATTTTTTAACGCTATAATAGATCGCCTATTTAATGTAATTGGTATTACACGTATTTAGTGTTCATTTTAGGAAAGTTATGAAACCGTTATCTATTATTTTAGCCTCATTAGTCACTACCGTTGCGCTAATTACTTATGCCGCAGAGCAAAGCGAGCCTGAGCAAAAAGAGCCGCAAGTTGAAGCTCAAACAAGCGTTGAAAAGCCAAAAGTTGAAAATGAGCAATCAGTAACTCAAACCAACACTGACGACAAAGTAAATACGCTTGAATACAAAGCGCCAGAGCTTAAAAAGCCAACAATTGATGCGACTAAACCAGACGATTCAAAAGTATTAGGTAACGAGCAAATTAAACCTGCTGAAAAGCCTAAAAATAAAATAGAAAAAGCAGTGGCTGTAGCCGAAGCTGAAAAAGCAGTAACTCAAGCAAAAGAAGCACTTACAGTTAAGCAGCAAACTAAAGCTAAACAATCGCGCGAATCACTTGCTGTGGTAGAGCAGCTAGTTAAAGCATATAACGCACGTAACATTGAAGAGTTTCTTCGTGTATATGCCGAAGATGTTGAGTTTTATATTTTCCCTAATGAGCTATTATTTAAAGGTAAAGAAAAACTAATAGAACGTTATGGGCTAATGTTTAAAAAGTTAAAGTGTATTCACTCATCACCAATTAAGCGCATAGTGCACGGTGATATAGTGATTGATCACGAACTTTCAGAAACTTGTTCAACTGACGAAAACGTAGTTGATAAACGCTCAGAACTTATTTCGAGTTATCAAATTAAAGATGGGAAAATAGTACGCGTACTGTTTTTTAGATAAAGGCTTTAAATGCAAATAAATGACGACAAAAAAATTCGCTTAATGTATCGCATTGAGCCAGGTTGCCTTGGACCTAAGGGTGCTGAGCATGTTGAAGATTTTTGTCGTTTTGCAAACAAGCATATTAAATCCCCCTTTTATGGCCAATTTGTATTTTTACCACGTTACGATAAAACCATAGACGAGCGACAATACAGCGTTAACAGCCGTAATTTATCACTTGCTCAGGCTCGGGCTTACTTAAAGCACTTTGATATTAATATTGAAGAATTTGAAGAACAACTCGACGAGCTCCTCACAAAAGCGATTGATTTATACTTTAAGCGATAGTGTTTAATTGCTGTAGCTTAGGTATTGCCTCCCCTCAAACGTACATTTTTATTTATTTT
>NZ_JACJDN010000545.1:0-2695 GCF_014163565.1 Pseudoalteromonas sp. SR45-5
AGTTTCTATAAATATCCATTTATAAAATCCTAAATCATCGTTCTCAGCGTTTTGTCCAATATCTCGGATAACCCTTTGGCAAACCATCCCATGACTTTATTTTATTTATAACGTTTATATCAAGTTCATCATATTTTTCACTATCAATGTCGAGTGACTTATACCACGCAAAATCTTCATCATATTTAAAGTCAATTGAGAAGTCGCCTTCTGATGTCATTTCAAAACGTGCTTTATTCCAAGGGACATCATTTTTATTTTTGCATAATATAGAACAGTGCATAAAAGGCATCAGAAACTTTTGATTCATGAGCAAGACCATTTCGCTTATTTACGGTAAAATATTTGTAATTCTTGGAATAACTTTTATCCAAATATTTCTATAACATTGTTACCGAAACATCTACTTTATCCATTAACAACGTTAATGTTGCTATGTCCCATTCATCAGGAAGAGCATCAAACACTGCTTGTCCCACATGATTGTATATATCGTCCAATGTATCGAACATTTAACTTCCTTAGTTATCTTCTCTATTAGCCAATTTTGATCAATTATGTAATTAGAAAAGAGCTTTAGTGGAGTCTAACTTCGCTGTATTTTACTAAATTTCTAGTCTGTGCTTTCTAACTAGCCCTTTGGTTCATTCCTTTCAATTTATCGCTATTCTATGTAGCAACTTTGGCTTTTTAGTTGGGGTACCAAGTTTATTTTCTGCTGTACATTGGAGTAAGGTATCAACTAAATGGCCGATATTAGAGTAAGGGGCACAAGCACATAGCTGCTCCACTTTGATTGCGGTTATTTTTACCTATTGTTTTTGACCTTTAATAACTAAACTTTCGAGCTTGCCTTTGACTTTTATCGTAAATCCTTACTCATTCGTTTTATAAATATAAGTTGCAGATTGACCAGGATGGTTATAAATATCCTCTTATATAGCGGTAGGTTTAGGTATTCAATTTCTATCGCCACACTACATCCTATTTATGGTGTACCTGAATAAAGCCAGCTTTAGTTATATTACAAATAATCAATAAGGAAACAGCTTCAAATTGACTTGATAATGTTTGTAACCTTATTAATCAAAAGCTTGGTTTTGCTAACACTTTACCATACTATTTTGGTATATACAGACAACGGGAATGGAAAATCGTATATGAACAAATCTGAATTACTCGAAATCATCACAAATCCAGTGGATAAAGATTATTTAACAAAAACCTTCTTGAAAGAATGGGAAAAATTGAAAAATCCAGAACTCAATGACAAAGAAAGTGTCCCTAACAGTATTTTCGAGCAATTAGATAAAAATGTGGTTAGTGAATGGCACGATTGGGTAAAGTGCTATATAAAAATGTACACCGAAGGCAAGCTACCTTCTTTATGGCCAATGCGTCAATACGGTATGGGGTTTGAGTTTAAGGAAAATCTCGATGACTTCGACGCAAACACCGAATACTTCTCCCTGGGAACAGATCCCATAGGAGACTGGTTTGTTATGACAAAAGATGAAGGTGCTAAGATTTCCTTATCCGACCATCATACTTACGGGCTGTATGATCACTGGCTAAACCCAAACCACCTGATTGCCTGGGCCTTACGCCTAGAGCTGGCTGTTGAAAACAACCTTACAGAAGCTGAGATTATGCAGTACTGGAAAGGCCGCGCGAACAGGCTAGAAAAAGTCACCGTTGAGCGAATAGCAAACTCTATAGATGAATAAAATTAGCTACTAGATAGCTGGAGGGAGAATCTAACTTTCAGCTATTACACTGACGTACATAACGAATCCTGCCTAGTTTTCATTTAAAAAACGTAGTAATAGTACATTTCAGCGAAACTAAGGGCGCGATCACAAATTTAATATACAACAACCTGAGACGGCTTAAGGTGGCATATGTTGTAAAATATTACATTAATTTTGAAAGGTAATTTTATAGTCGGACTTGATACGATTTAATAATCTCTTTAA
Source organism: Pseudoalteromonas sp. SR45-5 (assembly GCF_014163565.1). Taxonomy (NCBI): domain Bacteria; kingdom Pseudomonadati; phylum Pseudomonadota; class Gammaproteobacteria; order Alteromonadales; family Pseudoalteromonadaceae; genus Pseudoalteromonas; species Pseudoalteromonas sp. SR45-5. The sequence continues at coordinate 1,977 of NZ_JACJDN010000545.1, forward strand.
GAAAATTGATTCCGCGTATCATGCACAATTAGAGGGCTTGCTAAACCTAAATTGAGCAATTGCTTAACCGCATTTTATCCGTAAACTTAGCTCAAAAATATTCGCAACGCTGTAGTTTCATGTACCATAAAGCCAAAGAGTTTTAATATTAACCACTTTAAAATCAGAATATGGAAATTAATTAATGAGTGATATAAAAGTTTATTTATCAGATCGCTTTGCACAATTTTTAGACACTATAGGTGGAGATTCTCCTTACGATAAGGATGCTGCTTTAGCCATGGTTTTCATCTTAATGGAGAGAAAAGTTTTCACTCGAAAACAACGGAAAGTTTTATCTCTAGAACTAATTGAGCAATGTTTAAATAATAAGAGTATGTTCGATAACATTATTGCACAACCATCAGAGAGTACCTCGTCTACATATGACTACTGCTACTATCCTTATACAGCCAAATATTTAGCTAAATATGGCGCGCTTAACCTCTCCACACTCAAATATATATTGACTGAATTAGATAAAGAGCTTTTTGCTGCCCAAGGCTCTAGCTCAATGAATATGTCAGTCCATAATATTCAAGGTAAAGCTGAGAGCGCTATAGTAATTAATGATTGCATTAAATTAATACAGGGTTATTCAAATGCTAAACCGTAAACGAATAGCTAAATTGTCTAGTGTCTAGTGTCTAGTGTTCATATCAACCATTTTGGTCATTTAG
>NZ_JACJDN010000546.1:0-2690 GCF_014163565.1 Pseudoalteromonas sp. SR45-5
GAAAAAAAGTTCCTAATTAGGAACTTTTTTTGTGTGATTTTAAGACAACTAATTAAGTGACTCGCCAACCACTGGATAATAATCCCATACTTGTTTATCACTGAGTGAGCGTACAAGCTTAATGTATTCTGCATGTGTCCATGCAAGTGGCGTTGCTGAGTTTGTGCCCTCGCCTAAAGCATGACCAGCTTTATTTACACCTACACCATCCCATACTTGCTCTGGTAGCATTAGCCCTTTATTGGCAAATTGCTCCAAACCTTTAACATAACTATTTTTAATTTGCGCTTGTTTAGCATCATCAAAGGCGTTGTTTGCGTTAGCTGCTGCTATTTCATAGTGGCCACGTTCACCTGTGAAAAACGGCCATACACGACCACGTTGGCCTGGTGTATTACTGCCACCCTCGGCATAGTTTGTGCCCGTTACTTCATCTTCGCCGTAGCCATCATTACCATAGCGGCGGTAGCCTGCAAATGTGCCGCTGCCGTCGTCAAAGCTAAAGCTGTATTTAACTTGTAGGTTATCTTCTAGTGTTTCGTCATCGTACTCAGGTAGTGTTTTAACGATGCTTTCATCATTTGCACCGCGTACGCCATAGCGTACTAGCTCTAAAAAACCGCCATCTAAAATTTGCTTTTTATTAAACCCTTCGCGGCCATTATTAGCGTTAATTTTAGTGTTTGAGTTTGCATCGGTATCTTGGCCTATACGAATAAAGTATTCGCCATCGCTATTCTCGCCTTTTAAGTTACCTTTAGTGGTAAACATTTGCGATTCAATATCGCTGCTGTATTTTTTAGCTGTATCTAAGTAGCGCTTTGCGTTTGTATCATCGCCACTTAGTGTTGCAATATCACTGGCTGTAATAAGGCCAGCGACTATTGCTGCAGTAGTCGAAGGCGAATAACCGCTTTGCTCTTCCCAACGCTCTTGTTGGGTTGCCGGTGGTGTAATTTGCGTGTCGTTCCATAAAATTTTAGCAAGGCCGCCATCAACCAAAAAATCAGCCGCGGGTTTTAACATTTTTCCGTACCAGCTTTTTAGCTCTTCATCACTAAGTACATTGGCTTTATGTAACTTCCAAGCAAGCATAATAGGCATAGCTGTTTGGTCAAGCTGTACGCCGACCCATTCAAGCTCACCATCTACGTGCGTTTTTTGTAAAAACCAGCCTGTATCGCCTTTATTACCTGGTGTTTTGCTATTTACTTGCACTTTTTCAAGGTATTCAAACGCTGTTTTTGCTGTGGCTGTATCGCCGAGTGCCATAAAGGCCATGGCTACTTGATAAAAGTCGCGCACCCATACTGCTTTATAGCCAGTAGAGCCCTCTTTAGCCGAAACCGTTTCGCCCCATGGATTAGATAGAGAAGCAATTAATGCCCCTGCGTGTGTTTTATCTTCTTGTGCTTTTAGAACCATGGCGCTGGTGTATAAAAGCTTACCGTTATCGGCTGTTTGTTCAATCATTTTATTGAGCGGTTTGAGACTTTGTAGGTAATCTTCCCAGCCTAGCGCTTCACCTTTACCGTTATAGTGATCAAGCACCGCTTGGTACCCTTTTGCTAAGCTTTTTTCGCCTTGCTTTATACTTTGCTGCTGCGTTTTACCAAAACTAAGTGCTAAATCAAAGGTGGTATTCGCGCTTATGTCGCCAAGCTCTGCAAGCAAGCTTACATTACCTGCTGTATCGCCGGTATTTGTGTATTGTGTATTTATAGATTGCGTAGTTTTAAGTGCGTTAATACCATCGCTTTCACCGGTAAAGCCCACTGTTTTATCTTTAAATGAGGTCGCTGATTGAAGTGATAAATAGTTATCGTCTTCCCATGCGACAAGGCCTTGCTCAGTCGTTTTAGCGAAGTCACCTAGCCCGTTATTATTAATATACGGATTAACAGACACATATGCTTTTAGCCCTTCAAGCTCAGTGTTAAATACACTGCGTACAAATAATGTTTGCCCATCTGGGTCAGTAAAAATGTGTTTTTCTAGGCTAAAGCGCCCTTGTTTATCAGTGCTAGTTACTTTGTAGGCAAGCGATAATGGGCGACCTTGTGCATCTTTATGTAAGTAATCAATGGTGACATCTAAATCATCAGCTTCACTAACGGTAAAGTCTTTACCTGTTACTATAAATTGCATGTCTTTTATTTGAGCTTGGTGAATAAGCCCAAACATGGTTTCGGTGATCATACCTTTAGCAATTGAAAACCACACCTTAGATACATCGCCCGTTGCAGCTGAATCACTGTATTGGCCGTTTTGGTATTGCTCGTATGACGTGCCAATACCTGTTTTACCCGCATAAGCCCAAAAAGGCTCTGTGCCTGGGGCGCCTGGTGCTGATGTAACCTGTGCTGTGGTACTTTCGTTAGTTGTGCTTGTGTTTTGAGCGCCGCAAGCGGTTAAACCTAACGTTAAAAGTGAGGCGGTTATAAGGTTATATTTTTTCATTGTGTGTCCTTAATTTGAATTTTTAACGCGCATTACCGCAACGGCAGCGACAACGAACGAGGCTGCACCAATTAACAATGCGTAAATAGGCTGATTAGAAAATACGTGGCGTAAAATGAGCCCTAAAATGCTGGCGGCAAGTAACTGAGGTATAACTATAAAAAAATTAAAAATACCCATGTAAACGCCCATTTTATTACTTGGCAGTGCGTTACTTAGCATGGCGTAAG
>NZ_JACJDN010000547.1:0-2686 GCF_014163565.1 Pseudoalteromonas sp. SR45-5
TATTCGGTTAAAATACACTCTGCTGCAAATTTAACCACAAAAAAACCCTTAAGCATATAACTTAAGGGTTTTTAAATTTAGCTCAATAAGCTAAATAAAAATTACTCTTCGCTAGGTATCGCTTTTTCAACAACACTAATTGCAAGCTCAGCTAACGAATCCATATTAGGCTTACTAGGCGCGTTAGTTAATAAACACGACGCTTGTGTTGTTTTAGGGAAAGCAATAACGTCACGAATGTTATCGGTACCACATAAAAGCATTGCTAAACGGTCAAGACCAAATGCTAAACCAGCATGTGGTGGCGTACCGTATTTAAGTGCATCAAGTAAAAAGCCAAACTTGTCTTGTTGCTCTTGCTCGTTAATACCTAAAATTCTAAATGCAGTTTCTTGCATATCTGCATTATGAATACGTACCGAACCGCCACCCACTTCGTAGCCGTTTAATACCATATCGTAGGCATCTGAAATAGCTGCAGCAGGGTTTGCTTCAAGCTCACTTGCAGTAATATCTTTTGGTGCAGTGAATGGATGATGCACAGCATGTAATGTGCCCTCGTCATCTTCTTCAAACATTGGGAAGTCTACAACCCAAAGTGGTGCCCAGCTATCAAGGTTAGTGATTTCTAAGTCAACACCAATCTTAACGCGCAGTGCGCCCATTGCTTCATTTACTGTGTTGCGCTTATCGGCACCGAATAAAATGATATCGCCAGACTGAGCATTAGTACGCTCAAGTAATTTAGTAATTACGTCTTCGCTTAAAAACTTAGCCACTGGTGATTGAACACCTTCAGCGCCTGCAGTGTGGTCATTTACTTTCATCCACGCCATACCTTTAGCGCCGTAAATACCAATAAACTTAGTGTAATCGTCAAGCTGTTTACGAGAAAGCTTAGCGCCACCCGGTACAGTTAATACAGCAACGCGACCTTTTTCGTCGTTAGCTGGACCTGAGAAAACATTAAACTCTACGTCTTTAACTAAATCTGCAACATCAACTAACTTCATTGGGTTACGTAAATCTGGCTTATCAGAACCGTAAAGGCTCATTGCCTCGCTGTAAGGCATGATTGGAAAATCGCCTAAATCAACGTTTAACAATGTTTGCCACATCTCGCGGATCATTTTTTCAGTCATACCACGTACTTGATCAGAGCTCATGAACGAGGTTTCTATATCTATTTGGGTAAATTCTGGTTGACGATCGGCACGTAAATCTTCATCACGGAAACATTTAACAATTTGGTAGTAACGGTCAAAACCCGACATCATCAACAATTGCTTAAATAACTGTGGAGACTGTGGTAAAGCGTAAAAACTACCTTTATGAACGCGGCTTGGCACTAAGTAATCGCGTGCGCCTTCTGGCGTTGCTTTAGTAAGTACAGGTGTTTCGATGTCTAAAAAGCCGTTTTCATCTAAAAAGCGACGAACAAAGCTGCTTGCTTTAGCACGTAATTTAATACGGTCACTCATTTCTAGACGACGTAGGTCTAAGTAGCGGTATTTTAAACGACGCTCTTCTGAGTTTACTTGGTTAAAATCAAGTGGAAGCGGTTCAGAGCGGTTAATAATTGTAAGCTCAGTACCTAAAACTTCAATTTCACCTGTTGCCATATCTTTATTTACTTGGCTATCAGGGCGTGCACGTACAGTACCTTTTAGCTGAACACAAAATTCTTGGCGAAGTGTGTTAGCTGAACTCATTAACTCTTCAATGTCAGAGTCGAATACAACTTGTACTAAACCTTCTCTATCGCGTAAATCGACAAAGATAAGTCCACCAAGGTCACGTCGTTTGTTGATCCAGCCACATAGTTCAACTTCTTGATCTACGTGAGTTTTATTTAGCTGTCCGCAATATATAGAGCGCATAGTTTTCCTGTCAGATAAAAGGCTTAAACGGTTAAAGTTATTTGTTTTAAGGCGTGTGATTTAAAAAACAGGTCACCACAATACAAATAAAGCCGCTAGCAATCTAAAAATAATCAAATTAAGCCCTGCATTATACCCAAGTAGTATCAAGATGCTAGGGCGTGTGCCGCTTTTGCCCCTGAATTTACAGCAGCTCGTTTTGTTATTTGCTACACTATCGCCACTTTATAATAAGGCGCTAGTTTGTATGTTATATATTGGATGCCCGCAGTGGTCGAGTAATGCATGGAAAGGCAATTTATTTTCAAGCCAATGTAAAAACGCCGATATGCTTAGCCAATACGCACAACACTTTAACTCTGTTGAAGGCAATACCAGCTTTTACGCTGATCCTTCGCCAAATACCGTATTGCGCTGGGCAAACAGCGTACCCGATAATTTTAAATTTACGTTTAAGTTTAATCGTCGCTTTAGCCACGAGCTGCACCTAACTAATGTTCAAACCGAGCTTACTGATTGGCTTAACTTGTTCTCCCCTATTTTAGAAAAAACCGGGCAAATCATGCTGCAATTACCTAAAGCATTTGGCCCTGGAGACTTACCCAAGCTAGCCCAATTTATTAGCCTGTTACCAAAAGAGGTTAATTACGGTGTAGAGGTACGTCATACTGCGTTTTTTCAAAAGGGTGAAGCCGAAATAGCGCTTAACCAATTATTAATGGCAAACAACATAAATCGTATATCGATGGATACTCGCGCCCTATTTGCGGTAAAACCAACAACCGAAGCGCTAATAGATGCACAGC
>NZ_JACJDN010000548.1:0-2680 GCF_014163565.1 Pseudoalteromonas sp. SR45-5
AGTTAAGTTTTCGATTGGCATAACCGGAAACAACTGCTGAATACCCCATACATCAGGCAATGACTGAAATAATGAAAAGTTAACAAAGAGTTTATCGGCAAGCTTTTCGTTTAAATCGTCGAGGACTTCACGGTGCGCGCGCGCATTATTACTAAGCGATGCACGTACACGATGTAAAATAGTAAAGTAAAGCTGCTCTATTTTCGCCCACTCTAGCATGCTTACTAAGCCATGCACGTACTGATCGTGCGCTTCGCTAAATAAGTGCATAGCGTCGTGATAAATCTCAAGTGCCATACGCGGGTTTAAACGCTGTAAACACTGCCACATTTCATCAAGCACTAACGCGCTATTTTCAAGCGGTGGCTCTGGATTTAAATGATTGGGCGCTTTTTCTACGTCAATTACATCGGTAATTAATACCGCATGGTGAGCGGTTAAAGCGCGCCCCGATTCGGTGATAATGGCCGGATGCGTAAGGTTATGCTGATCGCACACCTCTGCAAATGCATTCACTACATTACGCGCGTACTCTTCTACGGTGTAATTCATTGAACACGCACTGCGTGAGCCAGAGCCCTCGTAATCAACGCCTAAGCCACCGCCTACATCAACGGTGTTTAACGGTACGTTTAATTGTGTAAGCTCAGCAAAGTGGCGTGCACATTCACGCAAAGCACGGTGAATATCACGAATGTTGGCAATTTGAGAGCCAATATGAAAATGCACCATTTGCATTAAGTGCAGCTTATTATGCTTTTTCAGCACTTCAACAGCACTTAGTACTTGGCCTGCCGTTAAACCAAACTTACCTTTTTCGCCGCCCGTGTTTTGCCACTTGCCTTTGCCTACTGAGTTTAGGCGAATGCGAATACCAATAGCAGGTTCTATGCCTAGGTTGTCTATTTCTTCAAGTAGTGTGGTTAGTTCTGAAAGCTTCTCTACCACAATTTTTACGCTGTGGCCCATTGCTTGACCAATACATGCTAAGCGTAAAAACTCACTGTCTTTATAGCCGTTACACACAATAGTGATTGGCTCTTTTGCTACGCCCAAAATAGCCATAAGTTCTGGCTTTGAGCCTGCTTCTAGGCCAACAAGTCCGCTTGGATGCGCTAATAGCTTACTTACTACAGAGCGTTGCTGATTTACTTTAATTGGGTAAACACAGGTGTATTTGCCATTATATTCACGATTTGCTCGCGCTTGCGTAAACGCATTAGTAAGTGTGTCTACACGATTTTTTAAAATATCGGTAAAGCGCACTAAAACCGGCAACGTTAAACCTTGTTGTTTAAACTGCTCAGTTAATTGCGTTAAAGAAATGGCCGGTTTTGTTTGGTCGCCATCTGGGTAAGCCACCAGTTCGCCTTGTGCGTTAATATCAAAATAACCATCACTCCAATGAGCAACGTTATAAGTGGCGCGTGCTGTTTCTAAACCCCAGGTCATGGCAACTCTTCTTTAGTCAATTAGGTATAAAGGCGCATTTTAATACGTCACTATCCACTAGGCTAACAAAAATTGAACTTTCACTCACTCCTAACTAACTTTATTCGTCAAATCAGTTAAAATGTCATTGAGCAAAACGCCAAGCACTGGCAGAATTGCCCCTTTTTCATACTCAACCTAAAAAAGTGTAATAGTAACTATGGCAAATTTAGATCAAAGTAAGTGGTTTACTGAAATTAGCGACCGCGATGGCAGCGCATTTTCATTACGTATTAATAAAAAGTTAGATGAAAAACAGTCTCCTTTTCAAAAGGTAGAAATGTTTGAAACCACAGACTTTGGTAATTTAATGATCATCGACGGGTGTACTATGGTAACAACCCGCGAAAACTTCTTTTATCATGAGATGATCAGCCACCCTGCACTTTTAGCGCACCCAAACCCTAAAAACGTCGTTATCATTGGCGGCGGCGACTGCGGTACTTTACGCGAAGTATTAAAACACCCAGGCGTAGAAACTGTAACGCAAATAGATATAGACGAAGTAGTAACGCAAATGTCGTTAAAATACTTCCCAGAGCTTTGTGAATCTAACAACGACACCCGTGCAACGGTTATGTTTGACGACGGTATTAAATACATGCGCGAAGCTGCTGGCGAATCTATCGACGTGGTTATTGTTGATGGCACCGATCCGGTGGGTCCAGGTGAAGGTTTATTTAATCATGCGTTTTACACAAGCTGTTTAGATGCACTGCGCCCAGGTGGTATTTTAGTACAACAAAGCGAATCACCTCTTATGCATATGCCATTATTAGTTGAAATGCGCGAAGCAATGCTAAGCGTAGGCTTTAACGATTTACAAACACTGCCATTCCCGCAACCAATTTACCCAAGCGGTTTATGGTCGGTAACACTTGCACGTAAATCACAAGCATTTGACGGTTTTAGAGAAGACGGCGCAGCACAAATAGCCGAGCATAGCGAATACTACAACAGCGGTATTCATCATGGTGCACTCGCTACACCTAACTACATGAAACGCGCTTTTGATAAAAAATAATACTAATTCACTTTGGCTTTGTTGACTTCTCAAGGTTAAAATTGCATTAAAAAAGGGACTTTTAAAGTCCCTTTTTATTTTTATAATGACTATTCAAACTGAACTCGAGCTAGCAAACAACATAAGTACAGTTATATTTCAAAACCTTAAAGAGCTATCTAACCA
>NZ_JACJDN010000549.1:0-2674 GCF_014163565.1 Pseudoalteromonas sp. SR45-5
GTTAATGCGCCGTTTTCATTTGTGTAATAAATTAGCTATAGTTAATTTGCCTAAATTAACGCCACGATGTAGCTAATGCCACCATCTACTAACAATAAAAAAACGAACGTTCATAACTTTAAGTTGACCTTTTGGTTATCGCTTACGCTAACTGTACTAGTTGGTATCGTACTTGATCGTATTAACTACAATCGTGTTAAAGATGCCCATCGCCTACAAATTCTTTCTGAAGTAAGTACATATCGAGCTCAATTAGAATCTATTTTAGTTTCTAATATCCAACTAGTTCGAGGCTTAGGTGTTGCCGTAGCAGCGCAGCCTGATTTACAGCAAACACAGTTTGAACAAATTGCCCAACCACTATTTAAAACCTCAAATGAGCTTCGCAATATTGGTGGCGCACCCGATATGGTAATTCGTATGACTTACCCCTTAAAAGGTAATGAAAAAGCACTCGGTTTAAACTTTTTAGAAGAAAAGAACCAACGCGCTGATGCTATTAGAGCTCGTGATACAAATACCATTGTAATGGCTGGCCCATTAAAATTAATCCAAGGTGACATAGCACTTATAGCCCGCGTTCCTGTTTACATACCGCCAGAAAATCGCTTTTGGGGATTACTTTCAGTTGTTCTCAACATTGACAAAGTCTATGAAAATTCAGGTATTTATGAGCTAGAAAAAGAATACAACGTCGCTTTACAAGGCAGGCATGGACTTGGCAGCAAAGGGGAGTTTTTTTACGGTAATCAAAACATAATAGAGCAAGACCCCCTTGAGTTTACGTTAAGCTTTCAAGGTGGCAATTGGCAACTTTACGTAGCACCTAAAATAGGTTGGAGCCCACCAAATTCAGCTGTATGGCCACTTAGGCTATCAATTATTATTATTTGCGGATTATTAATTTGGGCCTTTTTATTCTTTTTGAAAATGCTTAATCGCCAGCAACAAAACGAAAAAATGCTTGAAGCAATGAGTGATCTAGCCCAAATAGGCGCATGGTCATTTAACTTAGAAACGAAACAAGTATATTGGTCTGATATGACCAAAAAACTATTTAAATACCCATTAAATAACCAACCAGAATGGCCTACAGATTTAAATTACTTTAAACAAGGCACTAGCAGAGAAACAATTAAACCTTTAATTGAACGAGCCATAAAATATGGTGAAAGCTACGAAGTTGAATTAGAAGTAATGGATGAAGAAGGTGAATCTGTTTGGGTACTTGTACATGGTGAAGCAGAACGAAAAAATGGACGATGCACACGTATCTTTGGCTCATTACAGAATATTGATACCCGTAAACAAATTGAATTAGAAAATAATAAAACCGCATTACACAACGAAATTTTAGCCTCCCTGACCGTTAATAAATTAATATTAAATGGGCAACTTAGCCAATCAAAAGACATTATTACTAAAGCAATCTGCCAAGCATTTGATATTAAACGTGCCAGTATTTGGTTTTTTAATGAAGACAAATCCCAACTAAGCCCTTTTGCCATACATAGTAAACATTCGTCTAGTGATAAAATTGACTCTATTTGGCTAAGAAAAAATCTTCCCGGCTTTTTTAATGCAATAGATCACCAGCCTGTATTTAATGTGCCTGACGCCCAAGAACACCCAATACTCGAGCCAATTAAAGAACAGTATTTAATGACTCTCGAGATTAAATCAATGCTGTGCGTAATAATCCCTGCAGGAAGTGGCGCTATAGGAGTCGTCTGCGCAGAGCAATGTCAATCAAAACGCCACTGGTCTAAAAACGAAGAAAGCTTTTTAATTGCCGTTGCAGCGTTAATAGGCAGCTTGCACTCAAGCCAACAGCGAATTGAAACCGAACAAAAACTAGTTTCTGCCAAAGAAACCGCCGAACAAGCTGTTAAAGCTAAAAGTGAATTTTTAGCGAGTATGAGCCACGAAATTCGCACCCCAATGAACGGTGTTTTAGGTATGCTTAACATAATTAAGCAAACTCAATTGGACCTACAGCAAAAACATCATATTGAACTTGCTCAATCATCAGCTCAATCTTTGCTTAATATAATTAATGACATATTAGACTTTTCTAAAATTGAAGCCGGTAAGCTCGATATTGAAAACGTGCAATTTAATTTACCTCGGTTATTAGGCGAAGTGGTGGAATCCTTTGCTTTAAAGGTAGAACAAAACAATACAAAACTTATTCTAGATGCTACTCAAATAACTGTTAGCGAGATAATTAGTGACCCTAACCGCTTGCGCCAAATTTTAAATAACTTAATTGGCAACGCGGTTAAATTTACTATTGATGGCGAAGTAGTCATTACTGCCAGAATAGATGAAACAACGGATGGCTCGTTCCTTCAATGTTCGATTATTGATACTGGTATTGGTATTGACCCTAAAAAACAAGCGTCGTTATTTGACTCATTCACACAAGCCGATGCTTCAACAACACGCCAATTTGGGGGCACAGGGCTTGGCCTTGCCATAGTAAAACAATTGTGCGAACTGATGAACGGTGAAGTGAGTGTAAACAGTATGCAAGGTGAAGGAAGTACATTTTCTTTCACAGTACAAATACAACCGCGCTTAAGTAAAGAACAAGATTTACCGAGTCATTTAATTAAAAACAAACATATTTTAATTATTGATGAGTGCTCGTTAAATGCTAACACCGCTAATA
>NZ_JACJDN010000054.1:0-11203 GCF_014163565.1 Pseudoalteromonas sp. SR45-5
GGTTATGCCTCGTGTTATTAAACAAGACGGCAGCCGCGAACCATTTAACGAAGATAAATTATTAAATGGCTTAAATCGCGCACTCGAAAAACGCCCAGTGAGCACAGAGCAAGTAGACGAAGTAGTGAATATAATAAAATCGCAGTTGCGTGCTACAGGCGAGCGAGAAATTTCAAGCCATTTGGTTGGTGAATGCATTATGGAAGCCCTCAAAAAGCTCGATAAAGTAGCGTATGTAAGATTTGCCTCTGTTTATCGCTCGTTTGAAGATATACGCGAATTTGGCGAAGAAATTGCCCGCTTAGGGGAGTAACAATGCAAAGCCAAGTTCCTTTTACTGAACATGATGAAATGTATATGGCACGCGCCATAGAGCTTGCCAAAAAAGGTCGGTTTACTACCACACCTAACCCTAATGTTGGCTGTGTTTTAGTTAAAAATAATCAAATAATTGGTGAGGGGTTCCATCAATTAGCTGGTCAAGGTCATGCAGAAGTAAATGCACTGGCTGTCGCTGGAAAAAATGCACAAGGTGCAACGGCTTATGTAACGCTTGAACCGTGTAGTCATTATGGCCGTACGCCACCGTGCGCCGAAGGCTTAAAAGCTGCCGGTGTGGTAAAAGTAATTGCTGCTATGGTTGATACAAATCCACAAGTTGCTGGCAAAGGCCTTAAAATACTGAGCGACGCGGGTATTGACGTTGCTTACGGGTTACTCGAATCACAAGCTCGCGCACTTAACGTTGGCTTTTTTAAGCGTATGGAACAAGGCTTACCTTATGTGATTTGCAAAATGGCAGCGAGTATTGATGGTAAAACGGCGCTTAAAAATGGGCAAAGTAAGTGGATCACAAGTCCTGCTGCTCGACAAGACGTACAATTATACCGAGCGAAAAGCTGCGCTATTTTAACCGGTGCCGATACAGTGCTAGTAGACGATGCTAAACTTAATGTGCGACTAAGTGAGCTGCCTTGCACACTGCCTACTGATTTGCCGCTTCGCCAGCCCGTGCGTGTTATAATTGACTCTCAAAACCGTTTAACACCTGACCTTGCTTTATTTGAAATCCAAAGTGATGTAATAATATTTACGACTAAGGTTGATAAATCATTGCAATGGCCGCATTTTGTAAAGCATATTGAAGTTAGTGAAAGTAACGGTAAAGTTGATTTACAAGCCGTTTTAGAAAAACTTGGGCAACTGCAGTTTAATAATGTTTGGCTTGAAGCTGGCGCAACACTTGCTGGTAAAATGACAGAGCTTAATTTAGTTGACGAGTTTGTTTTTTATTTAGCGCCTAAACTAATGGGCCATGATGCAAAAAGTTTAGTTAATTTTCCTGAATTGACGAGTATGCAGAACACCGTTGATTTAACATTTAATGAATGTGCGCGCATTGGTGACGATTTACGTATCACCGCGTCAAAACTCATTAAAATCACTTAATAAAAAGAGTAGTGCTATGTTTACTGGGATAATAGAAGCCACAGGCAAAATTGCTTTATTACAAAAAAAACAAGGCGACTTAGCCATTCGTATCCAAAGTACTGATCTTGATATGACAGACGTAAAGTTAGGTGACAGCATTGCAACTAATGGTGTTTGCTTAACTGTAGTTGATAAACATATTGATGGTTTTAGTGCGGATTTATCTAATGAGACGATTAGTTTGACCGGTTTTGCTCACTATGCTTTAGGACAAACGGTGAATCTTGAAAAAGCCATGCAACCTGTTTCTCGTTTAGGCGGTCATTTAGTGTCTGGCCATGTTGATGGTATCGCAACAATTACAAGTATTACAGCAAACGCCAGAGCAACAGAATATTGGCTTACAACTGACGAAAATTTAATGAAATACATTCCTTACAAAGGTTCGGTATGTATTGATGGTATAAGCCTGACAGTAAACGCTGTAGAGGGTAATAAATTCAAATTAACAATTGTCCCACACACGAGTGAGCAAACCACAATTGCTCATTTTAAAGTAGGTACCCAAGTTAATTTAGAAGTCGATCAAATTGCACGTTATTTAGAGCGCCTTATAAAGGGTGCAGAGCAACCAACGGGCTCTGATATTTCGATGAGCTTACTCGCTAAAGCGGGTTTTATTAAATAACGAAACTGACAACTTACACGAGCAAATTTATGAATTTACACAGTGCGCAAAAAATCATCGACGATATTAAAGCCGGTAAAATGGTTATTTTAATGGATGATGAAGATAGAGAAAATGAAGGCGATTTAATAATAGCAGCTGAGCATATTAGCGCAGAAGCGATTAATTTCATGGCTACCCATGGCCGTGGTTTAATTTGTTTAACCATGACGCAAGAGCGTTGCGAGCAACTTGATTTACCGTTAATGGTTAAAAACAATGGTGCAGCATTTTCGACTAACTTTACAATGTCGATAGAAGCATCAAAAGGTGTTACAACCGGTATTTCAGCAGCAGATAGAGCGCGTACAGTGCAAGCGGCTATAGCTAAAGGCGCAGTCCCAAGTGATATTGTTCAGCCTGGACATATTTTTCCTATTATGGCGCAACCTGGTGGCGTATTAACTCGCGCAGGACACACTGAAGCTGGCTGTGATTTAGCGCGTTTAGCTGGACTTGAAGCATCATCTGTTATTGTTGAAATACTTAATGCTGACGGCACTATGGCACGTCGCCCTGATTTAGAAGTTTTTGCGAAAGAGCACGATATTAAAATTGGCACCATTGCTGATTTAATCGAATACCGCAACTTAAACGAAACAACAATTGAGCAAGTAGCAAAATGTAAGTTACCAACTGTTCATGGTGAATTTGATTTAGTTACTTACAAAGACACAATTGACGGCCAATTACATTACGTATTGCTCAAAGGCGATATAAAAGATCAAGAGCCGACAAATGTACGTGTACATTTGCAAAGTACCTTTAACGATATTCTACTTTCAGACAGAAGTGCTGACCGTAGCTGGGGCCTTTCTGAAGCAATGGCTTATATCGCTAAAAATGAAGGTGCTTTAGTTATTTTAGGTAAGCAAGAAAGCACTGAAGAGTTAGAGGCAACTGTGAAAGCATTTGCAGCAGCTGATGCTGGCGAAAGCGTTACGCCACGTAAATTCAAAGGTACATCTCGTACTGTTGGCGTAGGTTCGCAAATACTTGCCGATCTTGGAATTAAACAAATGCGATTAATGAGTCGCCCTAAAAAGTACCATGCACTTTCGGGCTTTCATTTAGAAGTTGTTGATTACGTTGAACCACAATAAGCATCACGCTTAAACTAGGCTATTATTTTATTTTTATGGTATGATGCGCAGCAATTTTTGCGCAATCGCAACCGCTTGAACTTATTTTTAGGGTTATCAAATGAAAATTATTGAAGGTAATAAGTACGCTCCAGGCAAAAAATTTGCCATTGTCATTTCTCGTTTTAATGACTTTATTGGTAGCAGCCTCCTTGCAGGTGCTGTTGATGAGCTAAAACGCACAGGTGGCGTATCAGATGACGACATTACCGTTATTTATGTGCCAGGCGCGGTAGAATTACCTTTAGCGGCTAAACGCGTTGCGGCAAAAAAAGAGTATGATGCAATCATCGCATTAGGCGTAGTGATCAGAGGTGGTACACCACACTTTGACCTAGTTGCTGGCGAATCAAACAAAGGTCTTGCGCAAGTATCACTTGAGTATGATATCCCGGTTGCATTTGGCGTATTAACCACAGAAAGCATTGAACAAGCAATTGAGCGTGCTGGCACCAAAATGGGCAATAAAGGCGGCGAAGCTGCTTTAGGCGCGCTTGAAATGGTTAATGTGTTAGATAAAATTTAAGTTTAAGGAATTTTTGTGAAACCAGCAGCAAGACGTAAAGCACGTATCTTAGCACTCCAAGCCGTTTATTCTTGGCAAATAAGTGGCAATTTAATTGCCGATATCGAACAACAAATGTTGATCGAAACAGACGTTACTAAAATTGATGTTGAATACTTTAAAGATCTAGCGACGGGTGTTGCTGTAAATTACAAGCAACTAGACGAAGCTGTATCACCACATTTAACACGTCCGTTTGATGACTTAGATATGGTTGAGCGTGCAATTTTACGTTTAAGCAGCTATGAGCTTAAGTTCCGTGAAGACGTACCTTATAAAGTTGCTATTAACGAAGGTATTGAGCTGGCCAAAATTTTTGGCGCTGAAGACAGCCATAAATTTGTAAACGGTGTACTTGATAAAGCTGTTAAGCATTTACGCAAGTAAGTAAACCGTTAAAGAGGGGAGCCGGCATAGGCCGGCTTTTTTGTGTATGAAGGAATTTGAATTAATTAACCGCTACTTTAAAGGTCGCGGTATCACCCGTCGTGATGTAAACCTAGGTATAGGGGATGATTGCGCTTTAGTAACCGTTCCACAAAACTGCCAACTTGCCGTTACAACAGACACTCTTGTTGCTGGCGTACACTTTTTTGATGATATTTCCCCTCGTGCATTAGGTCACAGAGCGCTTGCTGTTAATTTAAGTGATTTAGCGGCCATGGGTGCTGAGCCAACTTGGGTTTCAGTTGCGTTAACTTTGCCAAGTATTGACCCACAGTGGATTGAAGAGTTTACTGATGGCATGCATGAGATTGCTGAATATTTTAATGTGCAGATTATAGGTGGCGATACAACTCAGGGCCCACTAACCATCACTATTTGTGCGAAAGGGACTGTACCCGAAGGTACTGCACTTCGTCGTAGTGGCGCAAAAGTGGGTGATTGGATTTATGTTACGGGTCCGCTAGGTGACGCTGGACTTGCAATTGAGTCTCGCAAACAAGGTATAAGTATTGAGCCAGAGCATTTAAAGTACGTAAATAAACGCTTTGACTTTCCAACCCCACGTGTTGCTGCAGGGCAGGTATTACGAGGCCTAGCATCATCGGCTATTGATGTGTCGGACGGCTTAATCGCTGATTTAAGTCATATACTAGATATGTCACAAGTAAGTGCAGTGGTGAATATTGAAAGTATTCCAACTTCAGATGCGATGCAAGCAAGCCTTGATTTTAATCAGCAGCTGCCATTTATTCTCAGTTACGGTGATGATTACGAATTAATTTTTACGGTCCCTGATAGCAATAAAAGTATGTTAGAAATAAAGCTACGCCAGTATGGTGTAGATGCAACATGCATTGGCCAAGTTAAAAGTGGCGATGGCCAAATTGAGCTTTTACACAATGGTGAAAAGTTTGATTTTGAACCGCAGGGTTTTGAGCACTTTGCAAAGGAGCTGGTTTGAACAATAACCGCAAGTTTAATTTAAAGCGTCCACATCAGTTTTTTGGTCTGGGCTTTGGGACTGGGCTTGCCCCTAAAGCGCCCGGTACATTTGGTACGTTTGCTGCATTGCCATTCATTTTTATGACCACGTATTATCCGTTATGGCTGCAAATTGTATTTGCCGTTGTGATCAGTATATTTGGTATATGGGCGTGCGGTAAAACGGCTGATGATTTAGGCGTGCACGATCATCCTGCTATTGTATGGGATGAAGTGGCGGGTTATTACATCACTATGATTGGCGCAGCACTTAACTGGCAAACATTACTCGTAGGTTTTTTGTTATTTCGCTTTTTTGATATAGCAAAACCCGGCCCAATCCGTATGCTAGACAAACGAGTACATGGCGGTTTAGGTATAATGGCCGACGATATACTTGCGGGTATTTTTTCGCTTATATGTTTACAAGCGTTAATAAAAGTGGGTTTACTGCCCTTTTAATTTTTATATTTGATTTGTTTAACTAGGTGGCAGCAATATGATGCGATTTTTACTGGTTTGTGTACTTATGTTGTGCGCGACGCCAAGTTGGGCTTCAATTACTGATTACGTAGTTAAGCAATGGAATATAAAAGATGGCCTACCGTCGCAATCACTTAAAAGTGTTGTGCAAGATCAGCAAGGCTATATGTGGCTTGGTACGCAATTTGGTTTAAGCCGTTTTGATGGTACAACATTTACAAATTACAACACGCAAAATAGTCCATTCTTGCCTAGTAATGGTGTTAATAAGCTTTTAGTCGATTCTAGTGGTTTGTTATGGGTAGGCACTAAAAGTGGCTTGGTAGTTATTAACCCAGCCACATTTGCAGCACAAGAATTTAATATTAAAGGTCCAGTAAGGGATATTCTTGAGGACTCTAAAGGTAGCATATGGATTGCGGCCAACGGCTTATACTATGTAGATAGAGGGCAAGTTGATTTACGCACTGAAGTAAATGGTCCTCTACCTATTGTTAATGCTACTGTGATCACACAAATAGTTGGCTCTGTTAGCCAAATGGCACTCTCTCCTGAAGGCATTTGGCTGGTTAATGATCGTCATTTATTACGCCTTACAAAAAACTCATCAGATTTTTCTAAACTACGTTTAGAGCTTACCGCAAAAATATCTTTACCAGAGCGCTTAGCGCAAACCATAGTGCACGATTTATCATTTTTAAATGGTAATTTGTATATAGCTTCTGAGCTAGGTGCATACTTTTTAGATTTAGATGACGAGCTAAGACCTTTTCCTCTACCTAATGCAAATAACTCAGCCGTTTATAAGTTTATGAGTGATACCGATGGTGGCTTGTGGGTTTCGACCTATGGACGCTTATTATTCAGAGATAAAACCGGTGAGTGGCAATGGGTAGAGCCTAGCCAACTCGATCAAAGTATATGGTTTGCTGATATTTTTAGAGATGATAAAAATAACGTTTGGTTAGCAAGCTTTAGTGAAGGCTTGTGGCTTGCTCATGAAGGGCGAGTCGAAAGGCATTCAGCAGTTTCAAATATGACCGAATCTGTTATGGCTATTAGCCAAGCACCCGATGGTAAACTGTGGGTTGCGAATAAAAGCGGCATTGGTTATTTCGATTTAGATAAAAGTTTTATTAATTTAGTCCCAAGTAGTAAATATGGATACGCATCAGTACACGATCTACAATTTGATGGTGAGCGATTATATATAGCCACAGGGCGCGGCTTATTTGTTTTTGAAAACAAGACACTTTACACCGTCCCTGGTCGAGCACTTCGCGATAATCCGGTATTTGCAATAAGTCGCTCTAGTAAAGGCGGCTTTTGGATTGGTACCGGACGCGGTTTATATCGATTAAATTATGCTGGTTTAACGCCTTTTGCCTATAACGCTTTTTTAGGTAGTAAGTTTATTACCTACGTATTAGATAAAACAAACTTTGGTGTGATTGGTACTAGTAAGGGCGCATATTACTTTACAGACCGTGGCATTGAAAAAATTGGCGACCAAACAACACTTGAAAGCGCATACGTAACTAGCGTGCTACATATAGATGGCGTGGGTATTTTAATAGGTTCTCTTAACGATGGGCTTTTTTACAGAAGTACGCAAGGGCAATGGCGTCAGCTCGATGCAGCTAATGGTTTACCGTATGGTTCTATATTTAGCCTAGAATATGATGAAAAGTTAAAGCATGTTTGGGTAAGCACCATGAAAGGTGTTTACAGAATGCCTGTAGAGCAATTTAAAACAGAAATAAAAAGCTTAAAAGTTGAAGAAGTAATTTCATCTTTTGACCGTCAACTTGATGGTAAAGCGAATCAATGTTGTAGTGGACTTGGGCATGATGCGGTAGCAGACACCGGAAATTCTATTTGGTACCCAAGCTTACAAGGTGTTGTTGAAATACCTAAAAATGTAGAGCTATTTGGTGTGCTTGCATTAAAGCCAACAATAGAGACAATAACAACGCCACTTCGTCATTTAACTACCGCTGCGCTTGGTAAAAAACCATCATTAGAAACAGACGAGCGTGATATAACGCTAACTTACACAGCTATTGATTACTATGCACCAAACAGCATTGAATTTAGATATAAACTAAGTGGCTTAGATAGTGACTGGCGCTATGCAAATACGCGACGTGAAGCTATTTATACTAACTTGCCTCCTGGCTCGTTTTTGTTTCAATTAGAAGCTAAGCGCCAAGGTGAAGACTGGGCTAAAGCGCAAGATGTAGAATACGGTTTTGTAGTGCCTGAGCGCTTTGACGAAACAATTTACTTTAGGCTTTTAATTACCAGTGGTTTTATTTTGCTTTTTTATCTCATTTTTTGGGTGTTTAGAGCACAAGAACGCAGAAAACAAGAAGCATTAGAGGGCTTAATCACTGAGCGTACCTTAGAGCTTCGCCAAGCTAATGATAAATTAGGCCAAGTGAATTCACAGCTTAAATTAGTGAGTCACTCAGATGAGCTAACAGGGCTACGTAGCCGCCGCTTTTTGTTTGATCAACTCCCTAAAGATATTGAGCACTTTCAACGTAATTCACAGTCGCTGCAGGCACAAGGTAAGTCACTGGTGCTGGTAATTATTAACTTTGATAACTTCAGCCGTATTAACGATGCGTATGGCCCAATTGCAGGTGATAGCTGCTTACAGCAAATGGCTGCATTGTTAAATTCGCGTACGCAGGGCTCTGACTATGTGGCACGTTGGAGTGGTGATGAGTTTTTATTATTATTACGTGACTTTAAATGCAATAAAATAGATAGCTATGCCTCAGAACTTTGTAAAGTAATAGCGGCTAATTCGTTCCAATTACCAAATGGAAAAACAACTAATATCACGGCATCAATTGGTTGGTCATTTTATCCATTACCTTTATTAGGCGGGCAGGTAATTAGCTGGGAAACCTCTATTAACTTAGCAGATATAGCATTGCATCAAGTTAAAAAACGCGGTGGTGATGGTGTGGCTAATATTACGTTTGATGAGCAGCTCGATGCATTTGAGTTTGAACAAAACTCTAATGTTGATCAGCAATTAGGTATTTTACAAAGTAATGGCTTGGCAGATATAAAAGTGTGGATGCGATAATGCCCGACCAAGGTTATTGGTCAGGCATGGTGAGGTTAACTCTATTTGTTAAGCCAAGCTGGTAATATTGCAATCGACTCAGGGGCTGTAAATGCCGTACTGGTATCGGCGCTTATATCACCGCCTGCACTGCTTAAAATATTATTAAATCGCATAACCACATTATTTGACTTCTCAGCTACGTATAAATCTGTTCCGGTATACATAATATCAACAGGGTTACCCAGTAGGGTATTTGGACCGCTAATAGTGGTACTTATGTTTACCAAGCCCGATGCCGTTGCTACGTTATTCAATACGTATATTTTGCCATCGTCAGCAACTGCTGCGCTACCAACATCAGAGAGTATTAGCGAGCCACTTAGCGAGTCGTAGTCGATGCCGTGCATGTTGCTTGGTGCTGCTACTGCTGTACCTGCATTTGCTGGCGTTATAAGCCTATCCTCAACTGCAATATTAGTACTACCAGCCATTAGTTTGCTTTTAACTTCGTCAAATACAGCAACGGTTCCATTTGTTAGTGCTACAAAAGCTCGATCAGTGTTTGCATCGTAATCAACATCCCAAGGGCGAGCATCGTTTGCAAACGTAAGCGTCATTAATGGGCTTGCATCCCCTGTGGTGCAAGTTGAAAATATTGAAATACTTGGAGTATCTGCATTATTTTCTGCAACTAAAATCATACCGCTATCAGAAGCCACATCAAGACCTTTAGGAGATATAAGGCCTGTATTCGAACCAGTAATAATGCTGTCTTGGTTCGTATTATAAGTTTGCCCATCTCTGTTTATTGCCACTTTATTTGAAATAACAATACCGCCAATTGAGGTTGTACTGTTATCGAACGTTGTATAACTATTACCCGCTTTATCAAAAGTTACACTTTCGATAGTTTGACTTGCATTATAGTTGCCAATTTCTGTGTTAAGTTGTGAACTTAATCGACTAATTTGCCCAGTTGTTTCACCTGCAGTGCCCGGATTACTACTTACAGCAACACCTAGCAGCGCCATATTAGCGGTATCACTATCTGAAATATCAGCCATTTCATTTTGTATACCCAGTTTAGTAATTGACTCAGGTTTAATTGTTGAGGTAACTAAATCAGGAGTGATATCGCCGCTCTCACCTGAAAATATATTGCTGAACACAAGAACAGCATCATTTGATTTTTCAGCTACACGTAAGTCACTACCTTCAAGGCTAATATCAACTGGGTTACCAAGCATTGTTGCTGGACCGGCAATACTTCGTGCAACGCTTACTAAGCCCTCTGCAGTTGAAGCATTATTAATTACAAATAACGAACCATCGGTTGCGTCTGAGGCACTGCCTACATCAGACAAAACAAGTTTGTTAGTATTTGAGTCATAAACAATGCCGTGAATATTTACAGATATTTGCGTGCCATCATTATTACTTGGAGTAATTGTGCGGCTTGGCATTGCGGCAAATTCACCACCAACAAAATTATCATAAACGGCTACATCACCATTTGTTAGTGCTACATAAAGGCGGTCGTTAGATTCATCATAATCAACATCCCACGGCGCCGCTTCTGTAATAGTTGTGCCTAAAGGCGCTGCATCGCCCGCGGCTGTAGCGCCAAAAGTCGTTACTTGCATAGCGCCAAAGTCAGCAATAAAAACAAGGCCACTCTTTTGTGCTACAGCTATTCCTTTAGGGTTTACCAGTGTTGTGTTAGTACCTGTTATTTCGCGATCTGTATTAGCTGTATAGGTTGCGCCGTCACTACGATTTGCAAGCTGGCAAATAGTTTTAATACTGCCATTTTCGCTGTCGCTTGCTTGCAATAAATTACCTAAGCTATCAAATGCAACGCCTTCGTTAGCTGTTGTATTAAAGGTTTTTAGTTTAGAGGCGTTTTGGTTAATTAAATCGATAGTGCCTGTATTGCTCTCGCCATTGTTTGCCAAAATTAATGTGGCTGATGCAAAACCAGGGTTGCCATTTGTACCGTCGGTACCGTTTTGTCCATCGGTGCCTGCAATACCATCTACGCCGTTTTCACCATCGTTTGAGCTACAGCCTGTAATGCCGATTAATACTGCAAGTGTTAAAGCTGAAAAACTAAGCGTGTGTTTAAGTGTGTTTTTTTGTGTTGAATGAGTTGTTAAATTAGCTTTATTCATCATTTTTACCTTTTAAATATTCCATCAAATGTAGGTAAATAACGCGCTTGCTCATAAGGCATAGACTAAGCGGCACCGATTATTTACATGTTAACCTCATATCAATAACGGCTATAAAATGAAACTGGATGCAAAAAAGTTAAAATTAAAAACAAAAAAAGGAGCCTTGAG
>NZ_JACJDN010000550.1:0-2673 GCF_014163565.1 Pseudoalteromonas sp. SR45-5
CCACAAACGACCAATGTTATGACGTTTCAATAAATTACTCATATTATTAGGGTCTGTTGAACTTTGCGGATTAAAATTTTTTTTGCTCCCCCGAAGCCGAGGATTCAACAAACTTACACAACGTTGTTATTCGAAAAGATATATTTTCAGCCATTGTTAAAGGCTATGTAACGCCATTAAAAAGTAGCATGAGTATACTAGAGCAAGAAAGCTTATTATTAGGCGCTAAAATAATGCCGCTCATGTTAAGTGTGCGCTTTTTAACTGATTACTTAAATAACGATGTGTACTTTAAAGTATCTCATGCAGAGCATAATTTAGAGCGAGCACAAAACCAACTCGCGCTTTATAAAAGCATACTGAGTAACGAAGAATGGATGCACGCGTGCTTAGTCGATGAACAAATTCAAGATACAAAAAAACCAGTAAGCTAAAAACTTACTGGTTTTTTGTTATTTATAGCAATGCAATTACCAGATTTTTACGCGATCTTCTGGTTTGATATACATTTTATCACCTTCTTTTACGTCAAACGCTTCGTAAAACTCAGGCATGTTCGACAAGATACCGATTACACGGTAGTGGCTTGGTGAATGAGGGTCTGTTAATAAACGATTACGTAACTCTTCATCGCGGTAGTTACGACGCCAGATTTGTGACCAACCCATAAAGAAACGTTGATCGCCTGTGTAACCATCTATCACGGGTGCTTTTTTATCACCTAAAGATAGCATATACGCTTTATGCGCAACGGTTAACCCACCTAAGTCACCAATGTTTTCGCCAAGCGTTAGCTCACCATTAACACTTGCATCTTCAAATGGTTTATATTCGTTATACTGTGCAACTAAAGCCGCTGTACGCTCTTCAAATTGCTTAAGGTCAGTCTCACTCCACCAGTTACGTAAGTTACCGTCACCGTCGTATTTAGCACCTTGGTCGTCAAAACCGTGGCCAAGCTCATGCCCAATTACCGCGCCAATTGCGCCGTAGTTTACAGCATCATCCGCTTCTAAATTAAAGAATGGTGGTTGTAATATAGCGGCTGGAAATACAATTTCGTTGTTTACTGGGTTGTAATAAGCATTGACTGTTTGCGGAGTCATGTGCCATTCAGAGCGATCAACTGGTTTACCCAATTTAGCAATCATATCTGCGTATGCCCATTCGCTATAACGGATGTAATTACCTACTAGCTCATCTGAGTTAATCTCTAGCTCTGAGTAATCTTTCCACGTGTCTGGGTAACCAATCTTAGGCGTAAATTTATCTAATTTTTCTTTCGCTGCAAGCTTTGTTTCAGGGCTCATCCACTCAAGATTTTCGATAGCAACGCCATAACCTTTAATTACGTTATCAACTAACTCTTCCATGCGTGCTTTAGCTTCTGGGGGGAAGTTATCTTTAACGTATACCTTACCTAAAATCTCACCTAGTACACTGTTAGATGCATCAACCGCTTGCTTCCAAAGAGGTGCTTGTTCTTCTACGCCACGAAGTGTTGTGCTGTAAAAGTCAAAGTTAAGGTTAACTAAATCTTCGCTAAGTAGCTCTGCATAACCACTTACAAAATGAAATTTTAAGTAGTTTTTCCACGTCGCTAAATCAGTATCTTTATAAATAGTAGCAAGTGCTTCTAAGTAGCTTGGTTGACGTACAATAATATCACTTGCACTCACACCTGCATCTTTAAAGAATGCAGCTAAATCAAGCTCCCCCATCAACTTGCTTGCGTCTGCTACTGTCATCTTGTTGTAAGATTTAGTTGCGTCACGGCTTTGCACACGGCTCCATTGAGCATCAGCTAGTGTTTTTTCAAATGCAAGTACGCTCTTGGCAGCTTCTGCTGCATTTTTAACGCCTGATTTTGCTAAAACATCTGTGATGTATTGCTCGTAAGAAGCGCGAATTTTAGTGAATTTTTCGTCATCGTTTAAGTAATAATCACGATCTGGTAAACCTAGGCCCGACTGAGATAAATACAATGCATACTCGCTCGAGTTTTTAGCATCGTTATTTACAAACCAACCAAACGGTAAAGTACCGCCTTGTTTTTGAATTTTAGCCATTAAACCCACTAAGTCAGCTTTAGATTTAACGCTATCAATTGTATCTAATGACGGTTGTAATGGCGTAATACCTAGCTCATTACGCGCAGATTGATTCATGTAGCTTTTATAAAATGCGCCAATTTTATACTCATCAGTGCCTTTTTTAGCGGCCTTATTCGCGGCTGCGTTTTCAAGGGCAATTTTCATCGCTTTTTGTGACTCATCATATAGCTGCGAAAAAGAACCGTAGTTAGACTTATCACCTGGTATTTCAGTTTTTGCTAACCACTGTCCATTTACATGATAATAAAAATCGTCTTGTGCGCGTACTGAACTATCCATATTCGCTAGTTCAATACCAAGCTCTAGTGGCTTTTCAGCGGGTGCTGTTACTACAGGAGTGTCGGTTACTTTAGCTTCTTGTTGTTTTTCACCACAACCTACTAGACCAAGTGCAAGCGCTATGCTCGCAGCGGCCATTGTTACTTTATTCATAATGATTCCGTTTGTTAGTTAGAATTAAATCATACCAATCTGCTTATGTATGGGGTCTAATTAACGTTAAGAAAATTACGCTAGAACTAAGCAAAAGTTTTTGTATCTAGTTGTTCTAAATAAAAAA
>NZ_JACJDN010000551.1:0-2672 GCF_014163565.1 Pseudoalteromonas sp. SR45-5
TCTGGTGTGCCAACGCCTGCTTCTACGGCTTCTGCTACTGCTTTTTCAATCGTGCGAGCAGCTTCGTCTTGCCCTAGCGAGTAACGTAGCATTAATGCGGCACTTAAAATTTGTGCTATTGGGTTTGCAACGCCTTTACCTGCAATATCTGGTGCTGAACCGCCTGCTGGCTCGTACAATCCAAAACCCGATTGATTCAAGCTTGCCGAAGGTAATAAGCCCATTGAGCCTGTGATCATGGCGCACTCATCTGACAAAATATCGCCAAATAAGTTATCGCAAAGTAGTACGTCAAATTGGCTAGGCTGTTTAACTAACTGCATAGCGGCGTTATCTACGTAAATGTAATCTAGGCTTACTTCTGGGTAGTCTTTGCTTACTTCGGTGACTACTTCGCGCCATAATACGCTTGATGCAAGTACGTTTGCTTTATCAACAGAGGTAACATGGTTACTACGTAGTTTTGCAGCTTCAAAAGCAAAGCGTGCAATACGTTCAATTTCTTTACGTGAGTATGTTTGGGTATCAAATGCAAACTCTTCAGCGCCTTCGCCGCTACGGCCTTTTTCGCCAAAATAAATGCCGCCGGTTAGTTCGCGCACACATAAAATATCAAACCCTTTTTCGCTAATATCAGCGCGAAGTGGCGACGCTGCACTCAATGCAGGTAATAACTGTGCAGGGCGTAAATTACAAAACAAACCAAAGTGCTTACGAAGCGGCAATAACGATGCGCGCTCCGGTTGCTCGTTTGGTGGTAAGTTTTCCCATTTAGGACCGCCTACCGAACCAAATAAAATGGCATCGGCACTTTCACAAGCACTAAGTGTTTTTGGTGGTAATGCTTCACCAAATTCATCAATGGCTGCGCCACCAATAGCATGATGCTGACGGTTTAATGTAAAACCAAACTTATTGCTCACAGCATCAAGTACTTGTTCTGCTGCTGCCATTACTTCTGGGCCAATACCGTCGCCAGCTAATACTGCAACGCTGTAGTTTGTTTTACTCATCCTGCTTTCCTTTGTTGTTTTAAATCAGACACTTTTTGTGCACGATAAATTAAGTTATAAACACGGATCATGGCGCGTACCGACGCTTCAACCACATCCGCTGCAATGCCCGCACCGTGGTAAGGTCGGCCATCGTATTTAGCTATAATATTTACTTGCCCTAATGAGCTTGCACCTTGGCCTGTTGCTTCTAAGTTATATTCAATCATTTCAACGCTCATACCGGTTAAGCGTTCAATAGCTGCAAACGACGCTTCTACTGGGCCATTACCTGTCGCGGCTTCTTGTTTAGCTTCGCCATCAATTCGCATTCCAATCGTAGAGCTTGCTACTGATTGTGAGTTAGAGGCTGAGTTAACAAATTCTAATTGGTATTTTTCATCTTTGTCGTTAATTTGATTAAAGTAAATCATCGCCTCAAGGTCGTAATCGTATACTGTGCCTTTTTGGTCAGCCAATTCGATAAAGCTTTTGTATAAGCCATCCATATCGTAATCAGATTTTTGATAGCCTAACTCTTCTAAGCGATGCTCAATAACATGACGACCCGAACGCGAAGTCATATTTAATTGGTTGCTTGGCACACCCACGCTTTCTGGCGACATAATCTCATAAGTATTTTGCGCTTTTAATACACCGTCTTGGTGAATGCCTGAGCTGTGTGCAAAGGCGTTTTCGCCAACAATCGCTTTATTTGGCTGTACTGGCATATTACAAATTTTAGCCACTTGGCGAGAAGCGCGGTAAATTTCTTCACTTTTAATATCGGTGTATACTTTTAAGTGGTCGTGGCGCATTTTCATGATCATTGCCACTTCTTCAAGCGAGCAGTTACCAGCACGCTCACCAATGCCATTAATAGTACACTCAATTTGGCGCGCACCGGCTTGCACTGCGGCTACCGAGTTTGCTACTGCTAAACCTAAATCATTGTGGCAATGCACGCTTAAGCGCGCTTTATCAATATTTGGCACGTTATTCATTAAATGGCGGATCATCGCGGCGTATTCGTCAGGCGTTACAAAACCAACGGTATCTGGCAAGTTAATAGTTGAAGCTCCGGCATTAATTGCTTGCTCAACAATTTTACATAAATCCCAATGTGGCGTACGACCAGCATCTTCACACGAAAATTCAACATCATCAGTATAGTTACGCGCCAATTTAATTGATTTAACAGCCATTGCCGTTGCATCATCTAGGCTCATACGTAATTTATGTTCAAGGTGCAAAGGGCTTGTAGCGATAAAAGTATGAATACGGCTTTGCTGAGCTGTGCGAAGTGCTTCGCCGCAAGCTTCAATGTCTTTAGCAACTGAGCGTGCCAAACCACAAATAATCGGACCTTTTACTTCGGTTGCAATACGTTGCACCGAGCGAAAATCAGCGGGGCTCGAAACCGGAAAACCCACTTCCATCACATCCACATTCAAGCGGCTAATTGTATGTGCTAATTGAATTTTATCATCTTCAGTAAGGCTTGCTTTAAGTGCCTGTTCGCCATCACGTAAGGTGGTATCAAAAATCCATACTTTATCTTGCTCTTGCATAACTGCCCCTCATTCCTATGTTACCCAAATTTCAATTAATCCCAGCCGCGAGATAAAAAAAACCCCGCAATTGCGGGGTTTTTAGTGTTCAACTCGATGCAAACACACT
>NZ_JACJDN010000552.1:0-2669 GCF_014163565.1 Pseudoalteromonas sp. SR45-5
ATTTAGTCTCATTTTATTAAAACAACAGTTGACCCTATTCAAAATATAAACTAGCATTTCTGGAAGCGCTTCCACAAAATCTATTTAAACAGAACTTTCTGGAAGCGCTTCCACACATTTGACAATGTTTATAACTACACAATAACAGCCCCATACAAGCTGTTAATAATAATGATAAAAGCGCGAGGGAAACCGAATGTCCAACCATATTGTAAGAAAAACAAAGATAGCGACCAGCCTATCTCTGATTTTAGGTGCATCAATCTCTTTGCCTGTATATGCACAAGAAGCAAATACAGATGTTGAAGTAATCCAAGTTACTGGTTTTAAAAGCAGTATTAAAGAGTCGACTCGTTTAAAACGCGACGCCGCCGGTGTTGTAGATGCTATATCAGCTGAAGATATTGGTAAATTCCCAGATACCAACTTAGCCGAGTCGCTACAGCGTATTACGGGTGTGTCGATTGATCGCTCAAATGGTGAAGGCTCTAAAGTAACGGTTCGTGGTTTTGGCCCCGACTACAATATGGTAACCCTAAACGGGCGTACAATGCCGGCGGCATCTTTGCCTGCAGGCGGTGGTACACCCAGCTCTCGTGCATTTGATTTTGCAAACTTAGCGTCTGATAGCGTTAAATCGGTTGAAGTATATAAAACTGGTAAAGCAAGCATTGCATCAGGTGGTATTGGCGCAACAATTAATATTAATACCGCTCGCCCACTTGATAACCCAGGCTTTGTTTCAAGCATTGGCGTAAAAGCATTACACGACTCAACAAACCGCGTTGGTGATGACATAACACCTGAGCTTTCGGGCTTAATTAGCTGGACCGACAGTGAAGCTAAATTTGGTGCCTCGTTAACTGCAAGCATGCAACAGCGCGATAGCTCATCAACTGGTGCGTTTGTAAATCAATGGAATACATCAGCTTTTGACGGCACAATCCCACAAGCTGCAGACGATATTGTTTTAACTAATGCACCCGCCGTTGGCCAGCTTTATTCAATGCCATCAGATTTGCGCTACACCATTGCCGATAGAGAACGTACTCGTACAAACGCGCAATTAACGCTGCAATACAGCCCTATTGACGATTTAACAGCCACGCTTGATTACACATATTCTAAGCAAGATTTATTCGAAGCCCGTGCTGAGCAATCAATTTGGATGGATAACTACAAAAGCGCGCTAACATTTGACGACAACACGGTAAAAACTCCTATTTATTACCGAGAAGAACGTCGCGATCAGCAAACACGCGATTTAGGTTTAGCGTTTCAAGAGCTAAACCAAGTTAACCAAAACGACTCTATTGGTTTAAACGTTGAATACTATTTCAATTCAGAATTGAGCTTTATGTTTGATGCGCACAATTCAAAAGCCACTAGCAAACCAGATGCACCTTACGGCAGCTGGGTAAACGCAGGCTTAGGCGCAAACGTAGTTAACGCACAAGAAGTTGATTTTAGCCGCGAGCTTCCATCAATGAGTATCGATTTTGATGATTGCCGCCGAGATAACCTAAATTGTAATAACACGTTAGATGCCTCTGATGTGGGTACGTCTATTTTAGATTCTAACTTTGCTCGCCAAGAATCTGAAATCACAGAATTTAGAATCCATGGTAAATACGAAATTGAAAACGGCGCAATTGACTTTGGTATAGAGTCTCGCTCTATGGAAAGCCATTCACTGCAATCACTTACACGTAATACAATGGGTAACTGGGGTATAGAAAACCCAGGCGAACTACCTGATGGCTACTTAAACCCAACAAACTTTTTAGCTGAGTTTGACGACTACGATACATCGGGCTCGTTCAACCAAGGTTATACTGGCAGCGCATCTCAAATTGGTTACTGGGCAGGTGAAGAATACGGTTTTAACTTTGCAGCCGATGGCGCATTTGCAACAAACCGCACCATTGAAGAAGACATAACCGCTGCGTTTGTGCAATTTACTTACAATGGTTACATTGGCGCTATGCCATACAACATTGTTATTGGCGCGCGCCAAGAGTCTACCGACATTACCTCAACGGCTAATATCGATTTACCTAACGCAGTAGCGTGGGAAGGTAATAACGACTTTAATGTTCGTTTTGGCTCAGCTAAAGAAGATTTCACGCTCAAATCTAGCTACGATCACTTTTTACCAAGCTTTGACTTTGACATAGAAGTAATTGAAAACGTAAAAGCGCGTTTTTCTTATAGCACGACAATTGCTCGCCCAACTTACGATAACTTAAGTTCAGCAGCGACTGTTGGTGTACCAGGTGCCCCTACTCTTTTAGCGGGTTCTTCACCGGCTACAGCGTCAACGGGTAATCCTGGTTTAGTGCCGCTAGAATCAGATAATATTGATGTATCGGCTGAGTGGTACTTTGCAGAAACTAGTTATGTGTCGGTAGGTTATTACACTAAAGACATTGAAAACTTTATTGGTTTAACACCAATGACGCAAAACTACTACGGATTACGCGATGCAACAGCGGGTCCTCGCGCACAAGCTGCCATTGCTGAGCTAGAATCTCGCGGACTTGCTCTAACCGATTCAAACTTATTTCAAATGGTTGCCGCAACAGAAAATGGCGTTGATTTTGACTCTATGACCTACGAAGAGTTTGAAGCCGCTTACGATGTAATTGCTAACAGCGATGACCCATTAC
>NZ_JACJDN010000553.1:0-2664 GCF_014163565.1 Pseudoalteromonas sp. SR45-5
GGCTTTGTTATTTATAGACGTTATAAAAAGTGATTATTCGTTAAATAGCTCTTGTTTAACGTGCTCTGCAAAACCACTACCTGCTTCTAAGTAAAAGTTATAAGTAGAATGAACACCCATTTCTTCTAGCTCTTTTTGTTGATCAGGGTAGTTTGCAATAGCTGTTACTTGGCCTTTATAACCTGAGGCTTGTAGTTGCTCTAGCGCAAAAATATTTTGCATATGCTTTGGCATTGCAAGCATGACCATTTCTACTTGCGAATGATTTACTCGTTGCCAAAAGTCAGGATCTGTTGCATCAGCAATTAATACGTTGCGGCCTCTGTTAACGTGCTTATCTACCACTTCAGGTTTTATATCTATGCCTGCAACAACATTTGGGTGAGTCGCGTTGATTGTTTCATAAGCACCAGTACCAATACGTCCCATACCAAAAATGACTATTTTAGTATCGTTTAGGTTAACAGGTAGCTCTTCAGCTAAACGAGTTTTGCTTTCAAACTTTAATAGCCAGTGCTCTATTTTTACGTATAGCTCGTTTGAGCGCTTATTTAACGGCGAGGCAATTACAAAGGTAATAGAAACAGCAATTGCCATTACGGCCAGCCACTCAGAAGTGATCATGCCTGTGCTAGCTGCTACTGCACATACAATTAACCCAAATTCACTGTAGTTAGATAAACTAAAGGCGGTAAGTAATGATGTACGTGCGCGTAGTTTGAATATATTTGTGAACACGTAATAAAGCGCTATTTTAATAGGTAAAACTAAAACAAGTATAATAGCAACGATTAATGAGCTAGTGGTTAGCTCTGCGCTCAAGCCAATACTTAAGAAAAAACCGACTAATAATATGTCTTTTAAATTAAGCAGAGATTTTGATAGTTCTCCTGCTTTTTTATGTGGTGCAAACATCATCCCAATTATGAGTGCGCCTAGGTCGCCTTTTAATCCTGCAAATTCAAATGCATGATAACCAGCAACTAAAGCAAAGAAAAAACCAAATAATGGTAATAGTTCACCATGTTTAGAGCGATTTAATACGCCATACATGACAGGTCGTAATAAAGGCAGAGCAATTATTAATGCAATTGCCCATACATTTGGAATTTTACCTGTACTAATCGCTAAAAAGATAACAGCAAAGATATCTTGCATGACTAGTATACCAATGGCTATTTTACCGTGAAGGCTTGCCATTTCTCCGCGTTCTTCAAGCACTTTTACTGCAAATACAGTACTTGAAAAACTAAGCGCAAACCCAACTAATAAAGCACTTTGCCAACTTAAATCAATAAACAGTGGAATAGCGAAAACACCAAGCAATAACATAAAGCCACTAAAAAGCGCGCTGCTAAAAATAATATGCAATGTTGCAGGCGCCCACACTTGGGGTTTAATTAAACTGTTTACCTTTAGCTTTAAACCAATACTAAAAAGAAGAAGGGTTACGCCAAGTGCTGCTATTGTATCGAGCAACTCTGTACTTTTATAACCCGATAAATTTAAAGCAAAACCTGCTAATAAAAATCCAATAAGAGGAGGCAGCTTTAACTGATAAACAGCAAAGCCACACACAAACGCGGCGGCAAAATAGATTAGTTCCATAATTCTTAATATCACTTCATTTGGGGTTGCAGTGTAACGAAAAATTTATACCATTGAAAATAAAAATGGACCTAAAAATGAACGCGTCTAATCAAATACTTGCCTAGCTGTGTATAAAAAATGCGCATCAAACATATATTTAATCGTAAATAGCATGTAAATAACATTTTTTCACTGACATTGGCTTTTAAATATGGTTAAGATGCGATAACGAAGAAGTTTAAGCAAGAGCAAATAATAGAACCGCTCAGCTTAAGGAGAAATATATGTTTAAAAAGATTTTAGCGTCGGTAGGTATTGGTGCTGCAAAAGTAGATACTGTTTTAGAGACTGAACACCTACAACCTGGTCAGCTTTTTAATGCACAAATAGTCATTACCGCAGGTGATGTTAGCCAAGATATTGCAGGCTTAGATTTATTACTTATGACCCGTGTTAAAGTGGCAGGTGATGATGGCGATTATTTTACCAATCATGTGATTGACCAATGGCGAATTACAGATATAGGTACAATTGAGCCTGGCGAAGTTAAAAGTATCCCTTTTGAAGCACGTCTTCATTCTGAAACACCTATTACAGAAATTAATGCAGGTTACAATCAATCTCATGTGTGGCTTGAAACAGGTTTAGATATTGATTTAGCACTTGATCCGAGCGATAAAGACCATTTACATATTTACCCTAATGAAGCTGTTAAAACGTGCATGCAGGCGATGGAAAAGCTAGGTTTTAGCTTAATGAAAGCTGATGTAGAAAAAGGCCATTTGCGCGCTTCAACATTTCAATCGTTATCGGGCTGTTATCAGGAACTTGAATATAAGCCAAATAGCCGTAGTTTATTTGGCATTCAAGAGATCGAGTTGTCATTTGTACCAGAGGCACATAAAACACACGTGCTTATAGAGCTAGACAGGGCCTTTAGAGGCGATGGTTATGTAGATTTAACGATAGAGCATGACCACGTGAATTTATCGCAGTTGTGCGACCAACTAGAGCGCTTATTTGCTTAATATAAACTAACAAGTGAATAATTTTATTAAACCCGGCCTAGGCTGG
>NZ_JACJDN010000554.1:0-2662 GCF_014163565.1 Pseudoalteromonas sp. SR45-5
CCAACCGCTAATATAAATAGCGTGCTAAAGCGATTTCGGTATTTATTAAGTGCAGGTACTTTATAAACTGCAATCATTGGCATAATGAATAAAATCATCGCAATGATAGGGCCCGATAACTGATCCATCATGTCTAAAATACTTGGGTTTTTAACCGCACAAAACCAAATAGCTAAAAACATGATTAACACACCAATTTTATCGGTAACGCCAGCGCTTAAGCCTGTTTGTTTAGTTACTAAACCCGTAAAGCTTTCACGCGCTCCTAAAAAGTGACCCAAAAACGACGATGTAATAGCAATAAAGGCAACAAGCGGCCCAAGTGTGGCAATAAACGAGTTATCAGTAATGTTAGCAAGGTAGGATAAAACCGATACGTTAGCGGCTTTAGCAGCGGCCATTTGCTCGCCTGTAAGCGACAGCACGCAAGAGAACACAAATAACAGTACAAAGGTAATAAGTAGTAAGCTAGTGCGCTTTAAAATCGCCTCAGACTTATGTGTAGCTTGTTCACCGTAGTGACCGCGTTGCACGTTTACAAAGCTTGAGATAGCCGCTGCGTGGCTAAACGAAAACACAATAATAGGAATAGATAACCACAACGTTTTACCAAAGCTGCCCATTTCAGGCATTGTCATATCTGGCATTTGCCAGCTAGGGATTAAATAAAGTGATAAAAAGAACAATATACCCACAAGCGGATAAACTAAAATAGCAAAGGCACGCAGCATTAAGCGCTCTCCGCCCATCATTAAGCTAATCATACCTGCAACTAATACACCCGAAAGCAACACGCGAGAAGGTGATTCCATCCCCATTTGATTAACCATAAAGCTATCAACGGTATTGGTTAAGCCCACACCGTAAATAAGCAAAATTGGGAATATAGATAAAAAGTACAATAAAGAAATTAACCGCCCCGCAGTCACACCAAAGTGTTCTTCAACTACATCGGTAAAATCGGCATCTTTATTTTTTGATGAAAGTACAAAACGCGCTAATCCAAGGTGTGCACAAAAGGTCATTGGAAATGCTAAGCATGCCAAAATAATTAACGGCCAAAAACCGCCAATGCCAATATTAATAGGTAAAAATAAAATACCCGCACCAACGGCGGTACCAAAAAGGCTTAAAGTCCACTGCGTATCGTGCAGATTCCATTTAGAAGTGGGTGTGTTTGAAGGTGTGTGTGCACCTGTTGTTGATGCATTTGAAAGCGTTGCATCTTGAGATGTTGTCATGTGTGTGTTTATCCATTATTTAAATAATAATCGCGCGCAAGAATATAGTTTTTAGCTAAAAATTTCATGTTTTGAGAGGATTTGTAGACTAATTAATTAGACCAAATTGAAGGGTAAGTGTCATGAATACGAAACAGCGGTGTAAAAGTGAGCAAACCCTTAAGCGGCAGCACCACATTATAATTTTAAAGTAGGTTGGTTTGAGCGCAGCGAAACCCAACACGCTATAGTGTCACGCGAGCAGCAAAGCCGAGATAGGCGGTTTTCATAAGGTAAAAATAGGGACTGGTCATTTTTATTGGTTTGCATTTAAAAATCAGAATCTGCTCCCAAAAGCTGTTAAGTAGAAGCCATTGATCTGAACTTCATAAGAGATTTTTATTAAACTCCGTTATACTTCCTGCAATTGAATATGCCAAACGAAGTAAATAGGCCACTAACTGTAATGAGCAAAGAGATTCTCTTCCATACTACTTTTGCGCACGAAACCAGTAAAACATGGGTTGTATTTGTCCATGGAGCAGGTGGTAGCTCGGCAATTTGGTTTCGTCAGCTTAAAGCCTATAAAAAAAAATATAATGTGTTGTTGCTAGATCT
The DNA here is from genome assembly GCF_014163565.1 of Pseudoalteromonas sp. SR45-5. Lineage (NCBI taxonomy): Bacteria > Pseudomonadati > Pseudomonadota > Gammaproteobacteria > Alteromonadales > Pseudoalteromonadaceae > Pseudoalteromonas > Pseudoalteromonas sp. SR45-5. The sequence goes on from NZ_JACJDN010000554.1 coordinate 1,839, forward strand.
TCGTGGTCACGGTAAATCGAATAACTTAGTACAAAACTTTGTTGATAATAATTATTCATTTAATAATGTCTCTAAAGACATCATTGATGTGTTAGATCATAACAATATCTCCAGCGCACATTTTGTTGGCATTTCATTGGGCACAATACTCATTCGAAATATTGCTGAAATTGCGCCGCAATATGTTTCTAGCATGGTGCTAGGTGGAGCGGTTACTCGTTTTAATACTCGCAGTAATACATTGGTTTATTTAGGTAATACTTTTAAACACTTCTTGCCTTATATGTGGCTGTATCGCTTATTTGCTTTTATCATGATGCCGAAAAAGCGTCATAAAGAATCTCGACTTTTGTTTGTTCGTGAAGCAAAACGCTTGTGCCAAAAAGAGTTTATAAAATGGTTTAAATTAGCCATGGACGTAAATCCTTTAATGCAATACTTCAAAGAAAAAGACATTGATATTCCCATTCTTTACATTATGGGCAAAGAAGATCATATGTTCCTTGGCCCTGTTAAAGAAATGGTTAAGCGTCATAAAAATAGCGTACTGCAAACTATTCACCATTGTGGCCATGTCTGCAATGTAGAACGTCCTGACTTATTCAATCAGCACTCGCTTGCTTTTATCGCCCAGCAAAATCGTTAAGGGTTGTAGATAAAATAGGGATAGGCCTTTCTTTTTTGACTTACAAAACTTAAAAAAGATCTAAATGGGTTAACTTAAAAGGAATTTAAATTGGAAGCGTTAAGTACTGCTAAGCAAGTTATTGATATCTTTTCGGCTTTATTAAGCCCTGTAATTGCCATCTCAGTAGGCTTTATTG
>NZ_JACJDN010000555.1:0-2659 GCF_014163565.1 Pseudoalteromonas sp. SR45-5
GCTTTGTTAGTCTTCGAATCTGAATTTTTACCTACGTAAAAAATTGACCAATTTACACAGGGCAACACACAAGATGAGCAAAAAATTAGCGACGCTTATTAGCGCAAGTATTGTATTCGCACCCGCTGTTTCGGCAGTTGAATTATACAAAGATGACAAAAATACTGTTGAAGTTGGTGGATATCTTGATGTGCGTGTAATTAATACACAAAACGAAACCGAAGTTGTTAACGGTACCTCGCGCATTAACTTTGGATTTACCCGAAAGCTTAAGAAAGACTGGACCGCACTCGCACTCGTAGAATGGGGTGTAAACCCTGTTGGCAGCAGCGATATTATTTATAACAATCGTTTTGAGTCTATCCAGGATGAGTTTTTATACAACCGTTTAGGTTACGCAGGGCTTTCGCACGAAAAATATGGCCAACTTACCATTGGTAAACAATGGGGTGCATGGTACGACGTAGTTTACGGCACAAATAATAGCTTTGTATGGGATGGCAATGCGGCTGGTGTTTACACCTATAACAAAGACGATGGCGCTGTTAATGGCACTGGCCGTGGAGATAAATTAGTGCAGTACCGCAATAGCTATAACGATTTTAGTTTTGCAGTACAAGCGCAGCTTAAAAACAGCGAATTTTATACCTGTGACGTCACCGACATTTCAGAAGAAGAATGTGAAGCACTTTGGAACTCTGGCGATAGTGCAGCCCAAGAAGTTGAATTTAATTACACATTTGGTGCGTCTGTAACTTATACCCCAACTGACATGCTAACACTTACAGCAGGTGTTAACCGTGGTGAGTTTGATTTAACGTTTGGCGATGGTTCTACTCGCAATGTTGAAGATTTAATTTATGGTGCAGGTATTATGTGGGGCAACATTGATGAGCCCGGCCTATACGTTGCAGCCAACGTAAATAAAAACAAAAACCACGACACAGATAACATCGGTCGCTTAATTAAAGACGCAATCGGTGTAGAAACATTTGCATCTTACCGCTTTGATAACGATTTTCGCCCTTTTATTGCCTACAACGTGTTTGATGCCGGTGATGATTACGTAATTCAGCCAAACTTTAACGCCGATCCTAACGATGTATTTAAGCGTCAGTTTGCTGTTATTGGCCTTCATTACCTAATTGACGAAGCTACTATTGCCTACATAGAAGCGCGTAAGGACTTTAGTGACTTCGAAAGTGATAACGACGATCAACAAGCACAAATGGAGCAGTCGGAAGACGACGGTATAGCATTTGGTTTTAGATATAAGTTCTAAATATAATCTCTAAATATAAGTTTAAAAACGACTACAACTTCCCTAAGCACAACCCTTTTAGCCCTTTTGACTTTTTTAATTGGGCTTTTTTATTCCGCCATACTTTTTTTAATACTTGGTTTTGCATTTAAGGCTATTTCAACAAATGCATTAACAGCCGCATTGGTATCTGCTTTTTTAAATTGTAATAGCACCGGAATTTGCGTAAAAACATCGCTCAATTTTATAAAATGGCACCCTTTACTATACAATTTACGTACGCAATAAGGCGCAATTGCCACACCAAGGCCTGCAGCCACTTCGGTAACTAATGTTTGCATATGTCGAGGTTGGCTAATAATGTTCGGTGAAAAACGAGCTTGTTTGCATTGCAAAATGGTTTCATCAAAAAGACCAAGTGCTTCCTCTCTATTAAAAATGATAAATGGCTCATTTTTTAGTTTAACTAAATCAATGTTTTTATAATTTGCCAGCGCATGGTTTTGATTAACTATGGCCACTAATGAATCTACATAAATAGTATGACTTACAAATTCATCGTTAATCGAATCAGGTAAAGGCCGTGAAAAACCCACATCAATTAAATCATTTTTAAACGCATGTATCTGCTCAGTTGCGGTCATTTCAAACAATGTAACGTGCACGCTTGGGTATTGCTGTTTGTATTCTCGAACCAGTGCTGCCATAAAGGCTAAACATGCCGAGCTTAAGTGCGCAATATTAAGTGTACCTACCTGCCCGTTGTGGGCACGTTTAACCTGAGTTTTAGCTTTGTCAGCTAGAGCCAAAATAGCGCGTGCATCTTTTAATAGCTGCTCACCCGCTTGAGTTATTGCAACATCGCGTGAATTTCTTATAAACAGCACAACATCAAGCTCGCTTTCGAGCTGTGCAATATGCCTACTTATTACAGGTTGCACGGTGTGTAGCTCTTTGGCCGCTTCTGAAAAACTCTGATGCTTAGCCACGCTGACAAAACTTTTTAATGTTTTAATATCCATTACGCACCTTAAATACATTTTTTGTATAGATTCTATAAAATAATATCATTTTTGTTATAGGTAAAGAACTCATACCATAGCGGCATGAGTTAACAACACTAGACAGCTATGACCAAACCCAAACAAAATCAGTCATTAAGTCGATTTATTTTATTACTAATGACCACTGCAATTGCCGCAACAGCAGCAAACTTATACTACAACCAGCCTATTTTACCGCTTATAGCGAACGAATTTAATTTAACTGATTCACAGCTTGGGAGTATTCCCGCGCTTACACAAATTGGTTACGCGTTTGCGTTATCATTTATTTCTCCTTTGGGTGACTCGATTGCTCGCAGGCGTTTAATTACTATTTTGTCGAGCTTATTAGTAG
>NZ_JACJDN010000556.1:0-2657 GCF_014163565.1 Pseudoalteromonas sp. SR45-5
ACCGATTATTTTTACATGCACACGATTTAAGTTTTTATCATCCTAAAAACGAAACAACGATGCGTATTGAAGCGCCCCTTGATAAAACGCTTAAAAATACATTACTAAAATTACGAGACGCAAAACAGTGATTGCAGTGACGCCGATTAAAAAATATAAGCTCGTCATTTTTGATTGGGATGGCACCGTTATGGATTCAGTCACTAAAATAGTTAACTGTATTCGTAGTAGTGCTGAGTCAATTAATTTAGTGGCGCCAAGTGATTTGGCAATTAAAAATATCATTGGTATGTCGCTTGAAAAAGCAATTGATGTTTTATTTCCCGATAATGTCGCGCAGCATCAAGCGCTAATTAAAGGGTATAAACACCAATATAGTGTTGATACCACGCCAACTCCTGTATTTGATAATGTTGTCAGCGTTTTAACTGCTTTAAAAAAGCAAGGCATTGTTTTAGCGGTTGCAACAGGTAAAGGTCGAGATGGATTAGAGCGTTTGCTTGATCAAAGCCAACTTAGACATTTTTTTAGTGCAACACGTACAAGCGACGAAGCGCAATCTAAGCCCTCTCCAAATATGCTGTATCAATTACTTGAAGAACTTGGCATAAGCGCTCAAGACGCTGTAATGATTGGTGACACTCAAATAGACATGACAATGGCAAAAGCTGCAGGCATGGATAGAATTGGCGTAACAATGGGTGTACATAACGCACAGCAGCTAAATAAGCTTAGCCCTGTTGCAACGGTAGATAATTATCTGCAATTGCAACAGGTTTTGCTTGGCTAATTTATTTAATTAGAACTTGTTTTGAGCGGTAAGCACATCAATCCCAAACTCAGCCAGTAATTGGCTGAGTTTAATTAATGGTAATCCAATTAAGCTATTAGGATCGTCTCCGCTTAGTTTTTCAAATAAACAGATACCCAACCCTTCACTTTTAAAGCTGCCAGCACAGTTATAAGGCTGCTCTGCGTCGCAATAAGCACTAATTTGTGCATCACTTAGGGTTTTAAACGTCACATTAAAAGGTTCTACGCAGGTTTTTTTTGTTCCAGTTACAATATCGTAAACACAAAGCCCAGTTAAAAATGTTACAGTATTACCGCTAAATAAATTTAGTTGTTTTAGAGCATTTTGTTTATTGTGCGGTTTACCTAAAATTTGATTGTTAAACACAGCGACTTGGTCTGATCCAATTGCTAACCCTTTTTTAAAGTGTTTATTAGCTGCTGAGGCTTTTAACTCACTTAAACGCTTAACCAGTTCAGTAGGTGTTTCGCATTCAAGTGCTGATTCGTCAACGTCGGGTGAAAACGTATCAAAGGGTAAATTAAATTTTTGTAATAAAGACTGCCTAAAAGGCGAGCTTGACGCTAAAATGAGTGGAAGCTTCATGGACTGTTTTCCTACGATAATTCAGATTGAGTTAGGATAAATCAGATCCGAGAGTAAAACACGTTAAAAACCAAGTAAAAATGGTTTTTTACTTTGACTAACAAACTAACTATCTATATGATGCAGCCCCTATGCAAAAGGTGAAAATTCCCATCACTCTTCATCCAGGCAAAGCAGCGCAGCACCGTTTAAAGTATGACGGAATTGTACCGCTTGAAAAACTTACTCGTTTAGAGAAAGTTGTGCAGGAAGAAGTAGGTGAAATAGCGGTAAAAATACATTGCAAAAACGATGATCAAGGTTTCGCTGTGATTAGAGGCAATTTGTCCACACATGTTACTGTCATTTGTCAACGTTGTAATGGTGATTTAGGGTTGGATTTGGTTCAAGACTTTGCATATTCACCAGTAGGTGAAGATACAGAGTTAGATATTTTTCCTGAAGACTACGACGAAGTAGCACTTGATGAAAATGGTGAAGTTAACGTTTTTGATTTAATTGAAGACGAACTAATTTTAGCAATTCCATTAGTGGCTACCCACAACGAAGCTTCATGCAGTTATTCAGCAAAGCCTGCCAGCTTTGGTGTATTAAAGGCGGAAGATGATAAACCTAATCCATTTGATATTTTGAAACAACTTAAGAAAGATTCTTAGGAGAAGACTATGGCTGTACAAAAAAGCAAAAAGTCTCGTGCAAGACGCGGCATGCGCCGTTCACACGATGCGATCAGTGGTCCAACTTTAACTGTAGATCAAACATCTGGTGAGACTCATCGTCGTCACCATGTGACTGCAGATGGTTACTACAAAGGCGTTCAAGTAATTTCTAAATAAGAGATTACTTATATGCTGAAAGATCTAACCATAGCGTTAGATATGATGGGGGGCGATTACGGCCCCCGTTCATCTATTCCTGCTGCCGTTCATGCGGTGAACGCTCATGCCAATTTAAGTCTCATTTTATGTGGCAATGAAGACGTTATATCTAAAGAACTCGAATCCCTCGATTCTTTATCTCATCCAAGACTCATAATTCGTCACTGTAGTGAAATAGTCACTAACGCCTGCGAACCTGCAATTGCTGTACGTTCAAAAAAAGATTCATCTATGCGTGTTGCCCTTGATTTAGTTAAATCGGGCGAAGCTCAAGCGTGTGTTAGCTCAGGTAATACCGGCGCTTTATTTTTTATGGCTCACTACGTATTAAAAATGCTGCCAGGTGTTAAACGTGCTGCGCTCATTTCATCTGTTCCTAC
>NZ_JACJDN010000557.1:0-2629 GCF_014163565.1 Pseudoalteromonas sp. SR45-5
TATTAAACTCTTCAGGATAATCGACATCAACCAAGTATAAACCTGCAGCTTTAGCTGTAGCACTTGCTTTAGCACGCTCTTTACAATCAAGTAATTCTTTCAACCAAATGGGCTGTTGCTTATGTATGCCAATATCCATCAAGCTCCCCGTTATATTGCGTACCATGTGATGCAAGAACGCATTCGCCTTAATATCAATAATAACGTAACACCCTTGGCGCTGTACCGATAAATGATGAATAGTGCGAGTCGGTGTATTTGCTTGACAATGGATCGCTCGAAAAGATGTAAAATCGTGTGTCCCGATCAAATACTGACAGGCTTCCTGCATTTTAACTTCATCTAATGGGTGATGAAAATGCGTAACCCCTTCGTTTAACACTGCTCCTCGAAAAGGAGAGTTATAAATAATATAGCGGTATCGGCGAGCGGTTGCACTAAAACGAGCATGAAAATCGACAGCAACTGGTTGTGCAAAGCGAATAGCAATATCTTTAGGCAATAAGGTATTCATACCCATTGTAAATGCGACCATGTCACGCGAAGCTTCAGTTTCAAAATGTATTATTTGACCTGTACCGTGCACACCCGCATCAGTTCGCCCCGCACATACTACTTCAACTGGGTGATTACAAATACGCGACAATGCCTTTTCTACTTCTTGTTGTACGCTATTTACATGTGATTGACGTTGCCACCCACTATAGCGTACGCCGTTGTATTCAACTCCAAGTGCTACTCGCATAATTACTGCTTTACCTACTGTGCTAATGAACACGGCATTTTATGCTATCTCTCGACGCAATAAAAGGAGGTGTGCGGTAATACCCTTTTTATTAAAAACATGATCATTTCAATGAATCAAATAACTTAATAATTACGATGTAAATTATTCTTTTATAACAATTACATACTATAAAATTCACTTCGTTAATGCGTTGCTTTCCCTTGTTATAATTAAACTAACATCCATAAAAAAACCCTTAATTAGAATAACCAATTAAGGGTTTTTTTAACAATTTGTTATTTTAGTTTCGCTTTTAAACTAAGTGCCTCTTCTTGAACTTCTTCTGGGCCTTTGTTGATGACATCCTCAATGACCTTGAGCGCAGAATCAAAATCATCAATTTCAATATAAGCACGCGCTAAATCTAGTTTAGCTGAATAACCACCACTTTCAGCATCAACATCGGTTGGGTTATCACCAGCAAGTAATGCATCAAACTCACTCAAACCGACATCCATATTAACGTCGGTGTAAGGTTCGTGTTCAAGTTCAGCCTCTTCACTTTCTTCTAATAATGAATCTATATCTACAAATTCATCATTATCAAGTTGCTCAATATCACTACTTTCAACAAGTGGCTCTTTTGTAGTTAATGAGTCATCTTCCTCTAAGTCTTCTTTTAGCAAGCTGTCAAAGTCGACATCAAATTCACTGCTATCCTCAGCACTTAATTCTTCAGGCTCCGCTAACTCACTAAGTAATGAATCAAAATCAGTTTGCGTCAAATTTGACATAAACTCTTCATCAAGTTCATCGTCAGAGCTAATATCAGTGCTACCTGCTTCATCTGAGTTTGTTAACTGTGCTTCGCGCTCTGCATTTGTTTGCTCTTGCTGCTCGTCTGATAACTCATCAGTTAGCGCTTGCTCTAAAATATCTTCGTCAAACTCAACATCTAAGTCAGAAAAATCGTCTTCAATTAAAATTTCATCATCAAAATCGTCTTCTAAACTATCTAAATCATTATTTTCAGAAAGCGCATTTGATAAGTCCTGCTCAGCTTGGCTGGAAGCGACTCCCTGCGCCTCACCGTCTAAATCATCACCTTGTAATTCTTCGGGGGTAAATGGCAACTCACTTTCTAGTGTTTCTTGAACTTCATCAAGGTTAAGAGGTTTGGTATCCTCTTCTATACTAACTGGTTCAACAGAATCAATTCCGTCATTAATTTCTTGCAGTAAATCATCATCAAACGACTCGTCTTCAACCTTAGCTTCTGATTCAGAGAAGTCATTATCAATTAATAGTTCATCATCAAAATCATCTTCTAAGCTATCTAAGTTAGCATTTTCAGAAAGCGCATTTGCGAGATCTTTCTCTGTTTGACTAAGTGCTACTGCATTTTCTTCACTCGGTGCATTTTCTTTAGGTTCTTGCGGCTCAAACGAAGGTTCATTCTCCAATAATGAATGATCATCGTCTAATTCAAGTTCAGGATATTCATCTAACTCTTCACTTGGCGTTATAAGATCGCTATCAAGCTGCTCTTCAATTTTTGTAAGATCTGAGTCATCGTCGCCCGCTAACGGATCGTCACCAAGATCTACTTCTATTTCTTCAAGATCGTCTTCAAGCTCATCTAAAGACCAATCTGGTGTTTCTATATAGTCATCATCCGTCGCTTGTTGTAGCTCATTTAAAAGCTCATCAACGCTCTTTAAAGTATCATCTGTATATTCTTCAAGCGCATCTTCAGGATCAAGAAGCGACTCTGATGTATCTGAAAAATCATCAACCGTTACATCTATAAGTTCAGGTTCTTCTTTAAGCTCAGGTTCTTCTGCAAGTTCAGGCTCATCGTCAAGCTCGGGCTCTTCTTCAAGCTCAGGTTCTTCTATAAGC
>NZ_JACJDN010000558.1:0-2625 GCF_014163565.1 Pseudoalteromonas sp. SR45-5
CCTTATTAGTTTACTAGTTAGGCGCTTTTTATTTTCTGAAGCGAAAAATTTGATACACTAGCTTTTCGTTTAATACAAAGTGCGTAGTACAAACATGATCTCTCAGTTCAAACCAGCATGGTGGATGACCAATCGTCACGTTCAGACCATAATGCCGCGTTTTTTCCGCCCATTTCACAATACGTCCTACGAACTTGAGCAACTTGATACACCTGATGGTGACTTTATTGAGCTTGCATGGTCACTTCCACATAATGAAACCGCACCACTTGCTGTTGTTTTGCACGGACTCGAAGGCAATATAAATAGCTTTTATGCCAAAGGCATGATGAAGGCATTAAAAAAACAAGGTTATGCAGTTGTGCTTATGCACTTTAGAAATTGCTCAACTGAAGTAAATCGCCTACCTCGTGCTTATCACAGCGGTGACACCGCCGATTTAGCTTTTTTTATAAATCACTTAAAGCTGCAATTTCCTAAGCGCACTATGGTCGCTGTTGGTTTTTCATTGGGCGGTAACGTACTTGCCAAATACTTAGGTGAAGAACGCGAAAAATGCCCATTAAGTGCAGCTGCGGTGGTATCTGCTCCTTATGATTTGTCGTCATCGAGCGATGTTATTCGTAAAAGCTTAGGTAAAATTTACCAAAAATATCTGCTCGATCGGATGAAAAAATCAATGCAGCGAAAGCTGCCACAAATTAAGCAACAAATTTCATTAACGCCAAAACAGTTAATGAAAATTGACGATTTATTAGAGTTTGATAATCAGTTAACAGCCCCTCTACATGGTTTTGAAAACGCACACGATTACTACCGTAAAGCCAGTGCTATGCCGTACTTGAAAGATATTGCTGTACCCACACTTATTATTCATTCCAAAGACGACCCTATGCTCTCAATTAAAGCCGTACCGAGTAGGCAAGACGTAAGTGAGCATGTTACGCTGCGTATCTCTGACAAGGGCGGGCATGTTGGTTTTATTAGCGGTAAAAATCCGTTTAAACCTATATTTTGGTTAGAAAAAGCCGTCCCTCATTATTTTAGCCAGCACGTATCAAATAAAGCGAGTAACAAGTAGTAATGATTATCCCTTTTGAACAACTCGATCAAGACACTCTTTATAACTTAATCGAAAGCTACGTATTACGCGAAGGTACCGATTATGGTGAAGTAGAGGCAAGCATCGAATCTAAAGTAAGCCAAGTAAAGCTGCAGCTTAAAAATGGCGAAGCGATGGTGTTTTTCTCAGAATTACACGAGTCTGTAACTATAATTTCAAAAGGCGAATTTAAAGCGCTGCAAAGTGAAGAGCATCAAGCACAGTCGTTTGATTAAGGCGTAGTACTTGTAACTTTTGAATTGAACGTACACAATGGCTTTTTACCCAAAGAGCCAAAACATGATAAAACTCAGCACTCTAGTGGTAGCCATATCACTAGCTTTAACTAGCCAAGCCCAAGCAGAACAAACAATAACAGCATCTGATAAGGCAATTAAACTCGCTAAAGATACCATTTTAATTGATACCCATATTGACGTACCTTATCGAATTCACGAAAGCTGGGTTGATGTAACCAAAGCAACTAGTGATGGCGATTTTGACTATCCTCGCGCTGTAAAAGGCGGTTTAAACGCACCGTTTATGTCGATTTATATTCCTGCGCATTTAGAGTTTGAGGGTAAAGGAAAAAGCTACCAGCTAGCCAATCAAATGATTGATAGTATGGAAGCCATAGTCCAGCGCGCACCCGATAAGTTTGCTATTGCGAGCTCAAGCTCTGATATTGAAGAGCAATTTAAACAAGGTAAGCTGTCTATAGCCATGGGTATGGAAAATGGCTCTCCAATCGAAGGTGATATGAAAAACCTTCAGCACTTTTACGACCGTGGCATTCGTTACATCACACTAGCGCACTCTCAAAGCAACCATATTTCGGATTCGTCTTACGATATACGCCGTAAATGGAAAGGCTTAAGCCCATTTGGTAAAAAGCTTGTCACTGAAATGAATAATATAGGCATGCTAATTGACGTATCGCATATTTCTGATGATGCGTTTTATCAGGTTATGGATCTTTCTAAAACACCAGTAATTGCCTCTCATTCATCACTTCGTAAATACACGCCTGGCTTTGAGCGTAATATGAATGACGATATGCTATTAGCGCTGAAAGAAAATGGCGGCGTTATTCAAATCAACTTTGGATCAAGCTTTGTTACCGCTAAAGCAGGTAGTTGGGGCAAGCAATTAAAAAGTACAAAAGAGTCAGCTAAAAAAGAAGGCACTAAGTTAAGTAAAGATTTTGATGCTGCGTACCGTGCTAAAAATCCGTATCCATTTGCAAGTCTTGAGCAAGTACTTGACCATATTGATCACGTAGTTGAGCTAATTGGTATTGATTATGTAGGTATTGGCTCTGATTATGATGGAGTTGGCGATTCATTACCTATCGGCTTAAAAGATGTATCTAGCTACCCAAATCTTGTCCAAGGTTTAATGGATAGAGATTACAGCGACAAAGATATTAAAAAGATTTTAAGTGGCAATTTATTAAGAGTTTTAAAACAAGCGCAAGAGTATGCGAAGAAACACTAAAGCTTTTATCATATATTAGTAATTGG
>NZ_JACJDN010000559.1:0-2611 GCF_014163565.1 Pseudoalteromonas sp. SR45-5
GCCGCTGTTTTTTAAACAGCGGCTTTTCTTTTAAAGCTTAACTAAACTGATTTTTATTGTTTACCAATCACTTCAAGCCCACCCATGTATGGGCGTAATACTTCTGGTACGACTACTGAGCCGTCGGCTTGTTGGTAGTTTTCTAGTATGGCTACGAGTGTACGACCAACCGCTAAACCTGAACCATTTAGTGTATGGAGTAACTCTGGTTTTTTAGCACCTTCACGGCGAAAACGTGCTTGCATACGGCGCGCCTGAAAGTCAGCCATGTTTGAACATGATGAAATTTCGCGGTATGTGTCTTGCGCAGGTAGCCATACTTCTAAATCGTATGTTTTAGCTGAACCAAAGCCCATGTCGCCCATACATAAAATTACTTTACGGTACGGAAGTTCAAGCGCTTGTAGTATTTGCTCTGCGTGACCTGTTAACTCTTCAAGCGTTGCCATTGAGTCTTCTGGTTTTACAAGTTGTACAAGTTCAACTTTATCGAACTGGTGTTGACGAATTAAGCCACGTGTATCGCGACCATAACTGCCTGCTTCACTTCTGAAACACGGAGTGTGGGCAACTAAGCGAATTGGTAAATCGCTTTCGTCGTAAATTTCGTCACGGGCACTGTTTGTAAGTGGTACTTCAGCTGTAGGAATTAAGCTAAAGCCGGCTTGTTGTTCGCCGTCATCGTTTACAAGGCCTAATGTGTGGAATAAATCGCCTGCAAATTTAGGTAATTGGCTGGTGCCATAAAGGCTTGCGCTATTTACTAGGTACGGTACATACATTTCTGTGTAGCCGTTTTTATCAGCGTGTGTATCTAGCATAAATTGCGTTAGTGCACGGTGCATACGCGCTACTTGGCCGCGCATTACAGTAAAGCGTGCGCCACTAATTTTAACGCCCATTTCAAAGTCTAAACCATTTAGGTCTTGGCCTACATCAACGTGATCTTTAACTTCAAAATCGAATTTTTTAGGCGTGCCCCACGTTAAAATTTCAACGTTGTCGTCCTCGTCTTTACCCGCCGGTACTGACTCGTCTGGCAAGTTTGGAATTGCTAAAGCAATGTCGTTAATTGCGGCTAATACTTCATCTTGCTCTGTTTTAGCGGCATCTAGCTCACTGCCTAAGTTAGCTACTGCATCAAGTAGTGGCTGTGCGTCTTCGCCTTTAGCTTTGGCTTGACCAATTGCTTTTGCGCTTGCATTACGTTGACTTTGAAGTTCTTGCGTTTTTACTTGTAATGTTTTGCGTTTTTCTTCAAGTGCCGTTACCGTCGCTACATCGAGTTCGTAACCGCGCGCCGCTAAACGTGCTGCAGTTTGTTCGATGTCTTGACGTAAAAATTTAGAATCTAACATGTTAGTTTTTTAACCTTTTTGCATTACTAGCTGAAGGCCCAGCCAAGCCATAAAAATACACACCATCACGTTTAAGATGATATTGAGGGCCATTTTAATAAAGTGACCTTGTTGTAATAACAACAACGAGTCCATTGAGAATGTTGAAAAGGTGGTTAATGCACCTAAAAAGCCAATACCGATAAGGGTTTTGGCGGGGCTTGCGGTGATAATTTCTTTATCTATCAAACCGTACAAAATGCCCATTAACAATGAACCCAGAATATTAACCGTCAACGTGCCAAAAGGGAATCCCCTACCGAGGAGTTTTAGCATGCTTTCGCTAATAAAAAACCGTAAACACGCACCTGAGGCTCCGCCAAGGGCGATCATCATATAAAGTTTAATCATTTTCGTATCGTCTAAGTGGGCTTTGCGCATCGCGCTCTTTTAGGTAATCGAGTTTTTGTCTAATTTTTTGCTCAAGTCCGCGCTCGCTCGGTAAGTAATATTCTTTGCCGTCCATTTCTGGTGGTAAGTATTTTTCACCTGCGGCAAATGCGCCTTCTTCATTGTGCGCATAACGATACTCAGCGCCATACCCTAAGTCTTTCATTAAGTTAGTTGGGGCATTACGTAAATGCTCTGGTACTGGGTAACTTGGCTCGTTTTTGGCATCTGCTTTTGCTTGATTAAACGCCATATAAACTGCATTACTTTTAGGTGCGCTGGCTAAATACAGTGTGGCTTGTGCTATTGCACGCTCGCCCTCGCTTGGGCCAACACGTTGAAATATATCCCACGCGTTTAAAGCCACTTCCATCGCACGCGGATCGGCGTTACCAATGTCTTCTGTAGCTATGGCAAGTAAACGCCTTGCTACATACAAAGGGTCGCCACCACCGGCTAAAATTCGGCAATACCAATACAGTGCACCGTCGGGGGAGCTACCTCGTACTGATTTATGAAAGGCCGATATTAAATCGTAAAACTCATCTCCGCCTTTATCGTATTTAGCTAAATGCGTTGGTAACACTTGGCTAAGTACGTGCTCATCTACGTTGTATTGACCGTTTTGCTCGGACGTTAAGTCAACTGCTTGTTCAAGTAAATTAAGTACTTTACGCGCATCGCCGCCACTTGCTTGGCAAAGTGCCTTTTTAGCGTTGTCGGCAATAGTGATGTGTTTTTGGCTTAGCTGCTCGTCTTGTTTAAGTGCGCGCTCTATTACGGTGTATAAGTCGGTATCGGCAAGCGATTTTAAAACATACACG
>NZ_JACJDN010000055.1:0-11171 GCF_014163565.1 Pseudoalteromonas sp. SR45-5
AGCACACCTTGAGCAAGCTATTACTAAAGCGCCTTACATTGCTGAGTTATACTTGGAACTCGCAAAAGTTCGCTATCAACAAGGTAATATTAAACAAACACAAACCTTGCTTGAGAAAGCTATCGAACTAGAACGTGATAACCAAAAAATCGATGTATATCAAGCTAAGTTACTATCCTTGCAGATGGATAAGTAACTTAGCCAATTAATATTTATAGCGAATAATAAAAGCTCAGCCACGCTCGCATTTCATCCTCAAAACTGTCGCCTTCTACTCGCGACAGTCCCATATTAAATATTAAGTCATTTATACCAGCAGGCCCCATTCCAAAACTAAAATCACCTTGGTGTTTTATCCCGTAACTTTGTGCATATACGGTGCCGTCGAGTTGATGCTGCTTGTAATAAAGCCACGGCATGCCTTCTTTAAAGCTAAAGCCGCCACCGTAACCTTGATAGCGCTTTGCAGCTGCGCTATAAAAAGGCAGCTCAGATGAAAGTACATATTCACTATTTTGCTGCTGATTAATAAGATTTGAGCTAAAGCCACCTAATGCAAGGCTGCTGTCATCACGTTGTTTTTGAGAAAAATTTGCATAAAGAGGAATACCAAACGCTTTACCAAAAATTTTGGCGACTAAATCGTAACCTTGCCAACTATTACTTTTACTACTGCCATCGTACCAACTTGCATAAAGGCTTTGGCCTATCACAAAGTCTTGACGATCATATTGCCAACTTTGGGCAACGCCTAAACGCGTCCAATTTTTATGGCGTTGTTTATAATCAGTGTAATTGTAGGCAAGCTCCGGCGTTAAACTTAGCTGCCCAAATTTAACAGGGTAACTTATTGCAGCAAAACCACCACGGGCATCCATATCTGCATTTAGCCTTTGTTGATACTGGCGCGATGTATTTAAATTATAGTCAAACAGTGCAAGTTTCAGTTTTACATCAAGCGCATTATATTTTGCCTGCACATAACCACCGTGCAGTGCTCCATCGTGTAAATCAGTGCTATATCCCGCTTGCAAGTCGAGCTGTTTTAATAAATCGCTACTTTTAATGCTTAAATCTAACAAACTGGTAGAAGCCGAATAATACTGCGTCCCTAGTGCAAAAGTAGCGTGCTGCTCGAGCACGTTGTAATTTGTTTGCTGCGTTGTTTGATGCGTATATATTTTAGCTTTTGGAAGCGTATGTTCGTTTACTATTAGCAGCGGTGCTTTTTTGTTAGCTGCAAACTCAGTAACTACAGTGCTGTTTATAGCTTTTGGCAATGTTTTTACATTTGGCCCATCTGCGGTTATCGAAAAATAGAGTAACGAGCCATCGGCCAGTTCAATCGGGTGAGCAACGGCTTCCTGCCCCTGAGTTAACTTGCTGAGTGTTTTACTCTCTATGTTGTAGTTATAAATATCAGTAGCGCTATTTAAGCCTGCAACAAAGTAAAGTGACTCACCATTATGGCTAAAGCTAGGCTGACTTAAATATTGATACCCGTTTGGCATAGGTATTAATTGCTGCTTATTACTACCCACATCTTGTATATACAATTGCCAGTTTTCATTTAATGACGTTGATAAATAAGCTAATTTAGTTTCATCAGGACTGAGTATTGGGTAATCGTAAGTTGTCTCAAGGCTTTTTGTAAATAATGGTGTGGTGGTTTGCGTATTGAGATCAACCTTTACTAATTCAGAGTAGCCACCTCTTATTTGCTCGCCATACAAGGTTTCACCGTTACTGGTTACGCTAAATCGTCGTATACCAGCAAGCTTGGTAAGCTGTGTAATATTTCCAGTGTCAGTGTTATAGCTAAATATATCTGACACTTTATTATAAATACCCGACTCTTCATTGCTGTACGCATTAAAATATAACGTTGTGCTATTTACCCATTGCGGGTTTGCAATACCGGCTCGATTAATTTGATTAAGCACTTGTTTTTGTTCGCGCTTAAACACACTTGGCGCTGTATCGGGGATGTCTTGTGCATCGTTTTTGAGTAGCTCTTTTTGCGCTTTAGTAAACTCCTCTTGCGCCTTTATGTTGTCGTCCGTGCTATAAATTATAAGCTTGGTATTGCTCTCTTTGTCTCGCTCAACAATTGCAATTTTACTACCATCTTTTGAAAGTGCAGGGTTACTTGCATATAAGTTAAGTTCAAGCCAAAGTTCACTATTAAGTAACGGCTCTCCTTGTTCTATTTGCATTGCTTTATAGGTATATTCAGCTATAAATCGGCGATATAGCTTGGCTGCACTTTGCCCAAACACACCGCTAAATGCCTCATCAAAATCACGCGTTTTTACGCCTTGCATTCGCGTCCAAACACTATCGAGTGTTTGCTCTGAATAGTTTTGCTCTAGCCAATTTAAAAAGCGGCTCCCCATTAAATACGCCATTGAGCCGCCCATAAAGCCCTGCTCGCCATTTAATTGCCCATAGGTTGGCAAAGCACCTTGCTGAGCAAATTCTCGCAGTATTGACTCTGAGTAGTTATCAAATAAACGCCCACGGCCCGTCATTTTAGACTCAATCAATGTGGCATAACCTTCGGCTACCCAGCGCGGTGTATCACTGTAAGTTAAGTCGTATAAATCCCATATGCCACGTACTTTTTGCTGCCAGTGATTGCGTGTAGGCTGTGCTAAATGCACTAAGTGAATATATTCATGCAGTACAAGTAACTGCTGCCAGCCAGCGCTGTTTGATATAACGGTGTCGGATTGTGGTGGGGTTGTAAAAAGTGCCATTACAGGATTATTTGAGGTAGGTAGCGCAAAGCCATTTGCCGCATTTAGGGGATCAAACACCACTACATCAACTGTTTTATCAAGTGTTCGGTTTTGCTGCTCAAGCACTTTGGTGCGTACTATTTCAAGCTCTGCTGCAGTTGATTTAGCAAAATCAGCATGCTCAACACTGTAGTGAATGTTGAAATGTTCGGTATGAATAGTTTGCCAATCGGCTGCAAAGATCGGTGCTGCTAGTAATAAAGCTGATGCGATAAGTGTTTTTTTCATGAGCGTCCCTAAAATAATTCCTTAATACCATCTAGGGTATTATTAAATGTCTTTCATGGGCAGTAAGAAAATGTAATAAAACATGTGAAAATGGGTATTTACACATGTTTTATTAGGGTATTTTACATCCAGCTGCGAGTATCTGACTCAATCTGCTTAATTGTAAAATCAATAATAAAGTCAGCATCTTGCTGCTTTATGTAGGGCATAAATACAAAGCCTGAAGCAAGTTGTATATACAGGCTTTTTAAGCCTGACTTTCTCATTAGGTACGTACTTATACTGCGCGCACTTTGCGCTTTATAAAGCTCAAAAACACGGTAATGAACGCCAATCATACCTTTGCGTACAACCATGTAAAATCGACCATTATCCTCATGCATGTAATAACCATAACGCTGATACGACAAAGTCACCAAGCCAGAAAACACCACTAAAACACCAAGGCTTATCAAAGTATTAATATCAGCAATAAAACAAAAGCCAAACACTAATACACTGGGTAACAGTGAATAAAAGCCTAAATTTTTATACAAAAGCGCTCGCTCTGCGCGCTTAAAAGCGAGTTTTTTACTATTAAACCACGGGTAAATCCATTGGCATACACTATCAACTTGTTCGCTATTTAATACAGGTAGTACTAACGTTTGTTTATTTTTTTTAGCCGCCACACCGGCTGCTATTCCGCCGCTACTTGCTTGTAAACACTCAACGGTAAATCGCTTTAGTAATCGCCCCATTAGGTTTTGTTTAATAACAATAGATTGCACTTTGTCCATGCTCATTGAAAGCTGATGGCGCTCTAACAAGCCAGCAATGCGTTTAAACTTTTGACCTTTAAAATAAAGCTCAAAATTATAAAAACGAATAAGCGACATAGTCACCGATAGCATTACAGCCACCAAAACTAACAAACCAATTAAGGTGATCATCGCAAAAGTAGCAGCGCTGGCCAGCATACCAAGCTCTTGTTGGTAAAAGCCTTCTACTTTCGCAATAATTTGCTTCTCTAAAAAATCAACAATTAGGTTTATAAAAGGGGCAAAAGCAGCGATTGCTAAAATAGCCATATTCGACATTAAACCAAATTTGGCTATTTCTTTATTGCTAATGCTTAGGCTGTTTTCGATAGTGTCTGTTTCGCTTTGTTCAGTATTTGGTGCTTCTTGCTGTTGCTGCGCTTTAAAATCAAATATTTGTTTACGCATTTGCTGTGCATAATCTTTAGTGACACCTGGTAAAACAACTTCTTGCGACACACTGCCAGCGGCATCAAAAATACAATTAACTAAGTTTACGGGGGTAAAATAAAACGGCTCGGCAATATTAACGTTTTGCACGCGGCCAAATTTAAGCGTAAGTCGCTCTTTTTTAAATACACCTTTGTTAAGCAATATTTCGTTGTCGCTACTAATACTAAACTTAAAATTTAAATAATATAAAAATGAGTAAACAAGTAGCAAAATTAGTGCAATACCGCCTGCAACCTGCGCCCAAAACAACTTATTTTCTACTTGAGTAACAAATACGACTAGCATGGGCAGTAAGTTTAAAAGGCCATCTTTTACAAAGCGCACACTAAAGTGCACAACAAAGTATAAAAGTGCCCAGGGCGATACTTTTTGCCAGTAAATAGGGCTGGCTTTATCTTCGATAGTTGTATTACTCATCGACTAAAGCTGCCTGAGTAGTTGCGTCGTCTTGGCGGTAGTTTTGTACAAATTGGCGCATGTTTTTACAATCATCATGGGTTAGCCCGCTAATTTGTAAATCCGCACTTACACCGCCAGCGCTAAATAATTTAATGCTCGCAAGACTAAGTTTTCGCTCTATTGGCCCTTGGTGTATTTCCATATGCTGTACACGCGCTAAAGGTAATACCGTCACTTGTTGCCAAATAACGCCTTTTTTAAAAGCAATGTCATGTTCTCGCACTGCAAAACCTCGCAACCTCACACTTATTATGTTGTACGCCATAGATACGGCTACCAAAATTGGCATACCAATTAGCAAATACGTTTGTGCATTATTAGCAAAAGCTTCATTAAAATAACAAACAGCAATAAGCGCTCCAATTAGCGGTACATAAAACAGAAGCGAGCTAAGTTGTGTATGTAATAAGGCTTTATCAGCCAATGGCTTAAAGCTAATATCACTATGCTTTGGCAAATCCATTATTTGTTGATTGTTAAACACTATTTGTCCCTATTTCTGCTTTTAATTATGACTAGCTTACCAACTAATGGTGGTTATTAAGGTGTGGCTTTGTTTTGGCTCAAGCGTTACTTTATCTGTCAGTACATTAGCGGCCTCTAGGCAGAGCATTGTTTTATATTCATCGTCAGCAAAGTTAGATAAGCGTTTTGACTTTTCTATCCATGGATTCCACAGCACACACGAACTTGAGTTTTCGCGGCTCACATTAATAACACCTTCTGGCGTGTTAATGGTTTGTACTGCATTTGCTTGTGTATAAACCATATCGGTTTCGCGATTAAAGTTTACAACATCATTTTGTACAAATGGCCCTTCACTAAACTCAATATATTGCGCGCCTTGCAAACCATCAACATGGGTATTTGTAATATCTGAGGTTGGAAAATAGGTATGCAATGCTTGAGTAAAGCTAAATGGCACACTTCCTAAGTTAGTGGTCGTTAAGCGAACCTGTAATTTATCGCTTAATATAAACTCAACTTTTAATGCGCACTGATGCGGCCAATACGTTGTATTAACAAGT
Organism: Pseudoalteromonas sp. SR45-5; assembly: GCF_014163565.1. Classification (NCBI taxonomy): domain Bacteria; kingdom Pseudomonadati; phylum Pseudomonadota; class Gammaproteobacteria; order Alteromonadales; family Pseudoalteromonadaceae; genus Pseudoalteromonas; species Pseudoalteromonas sp. SR45-5. Next base: position 5,770 of record NZ_JACJDN010000055.1, read on the forward strand.
TTCATGGGGAGCTTTAAACTAACTGTAATTTGCTCATCAGATTCGTGTACTTCATCGGCTTGCCATACGCTTGTGCGCGCAAAACCGTGGGCAGGCCACCCATCATTAGCGTGTGTACCAAACCACGGCCAACAAATAGGAATACCGCCTCGAATACTTGCCCCTTCTTGATAGGTTTCCTCTTGTGAAACCCAAATAAGTGGCTTGTTATTTTTAGGGATAAACTCGGTAATTTGCCCACCTTGCAAAAATATTTTTGCGTCGCACTTTTCACTAGCTACTTTAATAAACTCAAGTCCGGATTCGCTTTGCTCAATGCTAACTGATGGCGATAATTTCATACCTTCCCCCTATAATACTGATACTAAAGATTTTTAATGTTTACATCTAAACAATAATGCATGCTTAAAGTATACGCTATTGATATTAAATATTGATTGCTGAATTTGTTCATTGCCGATTAATACATATACAGTAAACTCACAAACAATTACTTTGTACTAACAGCTGTAAATGAATAATACTAAAGTCTATACAATAAGACTTGCCAATTATTCACAACATACGTACTGTGCGCAACTTAATGCACACAAGGTGCTAAGAAAATTTACCAATATTTAAACAATATAATTTTACATTAGTTACTGCTCTAACTATTAAAAACCAATAAAAGCGGGCTAAAGTACAATATATTATTTGAATTCAATTTATTTGATGTGTAACATTTCGCGATTACGGCAAACTACCGCCCCATCGACGAGATAAGCAAATGCAAAAATATGACGAGTTATTGATTTCTTTACGTAAAGTTATCCGCGCGATTGACTTACATTCTAAGCAGCTAAATAAAACTTCGGGTTTAACTGGCCCACAATTGCTTATAATGCAAGAAGTGCAAAAAACCGATGGAATAACGGCGAGCCGTATTGCTCAAAATGTAAATTTAAGCCCAGCAACGGTCACCAATATTCTCGACAGAATAGAAAGCAGAAACTTAGTAACACGCGTACGCAGTCAAATGGATAAACGCAGAGTGAGCTTATACCTCACCGATAAAGGAAAAGAGTTACTTGATAAAGCACCTCAGCCATTGCAAGAACACTTTATTGAAAAGTTTTCTGCACTTGCTGAATGGGAACAGAGCCTTTTACTCTCATCAATGCAGCGTGTAGCCGCAATGATGGATGCAGATAAATTAGATGCATCGCCCCTTCTAGAAGTTGGTGCGCTTACTCAAGCTCCTAAAGAATAAATAATAAAAAAAATACATAGTTTTTGTACTTACCCTAAACGTAAGGCGTTTTTTTACGTCTTGAATTTTTTATTTTTTAATCAAAATCTGAGCGGCAATTATGACTAAACTCTCAAAATTAACACTAGCACTAGTTCTAGGTGGTGTTACAAGTACTTCTTATGCGTCTGATGATCTAGACACGTTACAAAGCCAACTTAAGCAGTTAAAGCAACAAATGCAACTGCTTGAAAATAAGTTAGCTGATGAAAAAACAAAACAGCAAAAAATTAATGAGCTACACAAGCAAGAAGTTGCAAAAATTAGTAAAAAAGCTGATAACAAAGAAGTTGTTGCTGCCGCCGAATCTGAGAAAAAAGACGAAGGCGTTAAAATTGGTGGCGCAGTGCGTTTTAATTACAGCACTAATTCATACGATGAAGACACTCAAGATCGTAGCGGCGACTTAGACTTTGAAGTATTTCGCATTAACTTATCTGGCGAAATAAACGATATTTCTGTTAATGGTGATTTTCGCTTTTACGATTACATGACCATTGTTAAGTATGCATACTTAGGTTACGAATTTACTGATGGCTGGGAAGCACAAGCTGGTATTGCACCTGTCCCTTTTGGTAATGGCCCATACAACTCACACAGCTACTTTTTTAGCACTAACTACTATGTTGGCCTAGAAGACGACTTTGACTTGGGTGTAACAGTAAACCGTAAACTAAAAGATAACTGGAAACTAGACCTAGGCTTTTTCAAAAATGATGAAGTAGGCGGCGTTGATGGCAGCTCTGAAGTTAACGAGCGTTACTCTTTTGATATAGTTGGTAGCCGTGCAACAACCGAAGGCACATACGATGCACCTGGCTCTCGCCTTGGTGAATACAACACATTTGCAGCTCGTACAGTGTACCAAATTGAGCATGGCGAAAACGCTAAAACCGATGTGGGTGTATCACTATTAAGTGGTGGCTTACATGATGGTAACGACCGTGCAGGTAACTACGGCGCATGGGCGTTCCACGTAAACAGCCAAATAAATAACTGGAATATTCAATTTCAGCACGGTGAGTACGACTACGACCTAGACGACAACAGCAACCGCTTTGTTGTAGGTGCGTTTGACTACTACGATACCGTATCAAGCGAAGCTACTATGACTAACTTTAACGTAGCTTACGACCTATCGGTTGATTTAGGCCCTATAACAGGCGTACAGTTTTACAACGATTACGGGATCATTTATGACAAATCTGACGACAGTGCAGATACATGGATGAACGTAACAGGTATGAGCGTATCAGCAGGCCCGTTATTTACGTACTTTGACTTTATTCAAGCACGTAACCAGCCATTTATTGGCGGAACAATTATTGGTGATGGCGATACAGAGCGTCGCTTTAACATCAACGTAGGTTACTACTTCTAGATAAGTAAAACCTATTTTATAAATTTAAAAGGGCAAACTTAGTTTGCCCTTTTTTATGTTTTTACACTTCGATTTTATAACTATTTGGCCTACAATCGAAAGTATCAGCCATTACTAAAAAGAGCCTAAGTGAATATAAAAGCAGTGTTTATTTGTTATAAAAACTTATGGTTTAAAACACTTGGCTTAATACTTGTAGCCTTGGGTATTATTGGCATTGTGCTGCCGGTCATGCCTACCACTATATTTTTTATTTTAGCGCTCACCTGCTTTACTCGCTCATCACCCGCGCTTGAACAATGGCTGTTAAACCACCCTCGTTACGGTGTAACTTTGCAGCAATGGCAAGCCCATAAAGTAGTGCCTGTAAAAGCCAAATGCTACGCCGCCATTGGCATGTTAATTGGATTTACATTTTTACTGTATTCAGCCGCCCCTATTTGGGTTATTTATCTCGTTGCAGTAATAGAAGTATTGGTAATGATTTACCTTATTTTAAGACCTTCCAGCCCTCCTAAGCGTTAAATATTCATTTTTTACCTGCTTACCGCCTTTGTTTTAAAGTTTTTATGTAAAGATAAGTAAGTAAATTTGTAATAGCTAATGCAAATCATTATCATGCTGTAAATTTAATTTATTTACTGTTTTTATGTCGTTTATTAACAAGCGGGCTTTGTATAGCACAAGCCGTGCTCTACATATTTATATTTCTACAGCTTTGTTTTTTTTGCTTATCTTATTTTGCGTTAGCGGCATTGTGCTCAACCATATTGATTGGCTTAAAAACGATAAAAATAATGGCCAAGTAACGGCGGTAATTCCAGCAGAGCTAGTTACCAAAGCGAATGAGCAGCTAAATACGCTGCCAACGCTTTACCCTGAAATAGAAGCTTACCTAGCCGAGCAATATGCACTTACAAAAGTAAAAAGCATTGAGTGGGAAAAAGAAGACGCGCTTGTCATGCTCGACTACCCACTGCCTGCTGGGTTTGCCTACGCAGAGCTTGATTTTACAACTGGCGAGCTAAATCTTGATTACCAAACAGGTGGCTTTTTAAGCCTTATTGGCGACTTACATAAAGGCCGCCACAGCGGTGAAGTATGGAGTTGGGTAATTGATATATCTGCCGTACTAATGATTTTATTTGCCATCACCGGCATGATTATTTTGTTTCAAAATAGAAAAAAACGCTTAGCAGGAATATGGATAACCGTACTCGGAGTGGTAACTCCACTGGTTATTTATTTATGTTGGGTTCCACAAATAAAAGGAGTGTCTTAATGGTTAAATTTAAATTATTTATAAGCGCCGCATTACTGCTCGTAGCTGCGTTTTTTCAAACAACGGCGCATGCAAAAACACCACAGCTAGAGGTTGAATTAACGCTGCCTGACTTAGAAGTACAACCGTATCACCGCCCATACGTTGCAGTTTGGCTTGAAACACCAGAGCGCAAACACGTTACAACGCTTGCACTTTGGGTGCAAAAAGCAGAATGGTTTAAAGACTTACGCCAATGGTGGCGTAAAGCTGGTAAAAGCGATGCCAACTTTGACGGCATTAGCGGCGCAACAAAACGCGCAGGTACTTACACCATAAATTGGCAAGGTAATGATTTAGACGGTAACCCAGTAAAACCAGGTAAATACTTACTAAATATTGAAGTTGTACGCGAAGAAGGCGGCAGAGACTACACCCGCGTTGAGCTTGATTTAACTAAATCAGGCAAACTGACAATTGATGGTAAAAACGAGTTTTCTAAAAGCTTCGTCACTGTAAGCACTAAGTAGCTGCTACTTAATCATTTGAATTTAAGGAAATACAATGAAAATTAATTTATTAAAAACGGCATTAATCGGCGCATTGAGCTTATCTGCTTTAGTGTCAACTTCAGCAAGTGCACACGGACGTTGGTTACTACCTTCGCATACATCTTTATCAGGCGATAAAGCGCATTACGTAATGATTGACGCTAGTATCTCTAACGAAATGTTTGCACCAGACAAAGCCTTTAAACCTAAAGAAAAAGGCGCCGAGTACGACGACACATTATTAATGGCACTTGCGCCTAATGGTGAGCCAGTAAGCGACACCATTCGTGCTTATTACTTAAAGCGTAAAAGCTCAGCTGCGGTAAGCTTAACAGAGCAAGGCACTTACCACATTGCAATGACCCAAAAGCCAATGTACATGACCTTCTATAAAAACGAAGAAGGTAAGCGCCAGCGCGTATTTGGTAAAAAAACAGAAGCCGAGTTACCTAGCAATGCAAAAGATGTAACGACAACGAAGGTTGTTTCAACAGTAGATACATTTGTAAGCCGAAATGGCACCTCAAAACCTGCACAGCTAGGTTTAGGCTTAGAGCTTAGCGGTCCAACGCATCCAAACGATTTATTTGTAGGTGAACAAGCACGTTTTCAGTTACTACAAGATGGTAAATCTGCTGGTGAAGGCGTTGAAGTAAGTATTTTAAAAGGCGACACACGCTACCGTAACGAGCGTGGCGAAGTAAAAGTAACGACCGATAAAGACGGTATGTTTACAATTACGTGGAAAGAGCCAGGCCTATACCTAATCGAAACCTCTAACAAGGTTACCGTAAATGAAGAAGGCGTAGATGCAGGACGTTATGCATTATTTACAACGCTTGAAGTTGCCCCTGAATAATTTAAATTACTAAATTTAAAAAATTGAAAGGCCAAGCATTTGCTTGGCCTTTTTACGTC
>NZ_JACJDN010000560.1:0-2602 GCF_014163565.1 Pseudoalteromonas sp. SR45-5
TAGAATAAGAAAAAAAGCATAGGGATTTATCATGTTAGACATACTTTTAGTAGACGATGACGTCGAGTTTAGTGACGTTGTATGCCACATAGTCGAATTCCTCGGCCACAATGTAAGCACCGCAACCAGTTTAAAAGAAGCACATCAATGGTTTGAAAATAATACTTTTGACCATGTGCTGCTTGATTTTATGTTGCCTGATGGTAGCGGTTTGCACTTGCTTGATCACCTAAAAACGATTGGGCAATCTCCAAAAATTACACTTATATCGGGTCATCCTTCAGTTAAAGGCATTTTAGCTGAGATGTGTGAGCCAAATGTAGGGCATTTATTAAAGCCATTACAACGCGAAGATTTAGAACTGGTTTTAAATGGCCCTAAAAAAGCAGTTAAAAAAGCAAAGTCGGGCGGTATAACGCGTCACTTTGGTGGTTTAATTGGCGAATCAGAAGTAATGCACAAGCTTTACAATATGATTGAACGCGTTGCTAAAACAAATGCCAATGTGATGTTGATGGGTGAAAGTGGTGCAGGTAAAGAAGTAGTGGCTCAAGCTATTCATAACGCAAGCCAGTGCGAAGGGCCATTAGTTGCTAGCAACTGTGGCGCACTTTCAAAAGAGTTAATTGGTAGTGAGTTATTTGGCCACGAAAAAGGCGCATTTACAGGCGCAATTGCACGTAAAGAAGGTGTATTTGAGCAATCAAATAACGGTACTTTGTTTTTAGACGAAGTAACTGAAATGCCAATTGATATGCAGCCAAATTTACTGCGAGTGCTTGAAACTAAAAAGGTAACACGCGTAGGTGGTAACAGAGAAATACCAACCAATTGCCGTGTTATTTCAGCCACTAACCGCTCGCTTACCGATTTAGCACAAAATAATGTTATTCGTGAAGATATTTACTTTAGGTTGGCTGTTTTTCCTATTGATATACCGCCACTTCGCGATAGAAAAGAAGATGTACCTTTATTAGCAAAAGCCTTTTTAGATCAACTTAATGACGAAAACGGCACTGCCTTTAGTTGGACTGCCGCACAGCTCAAAGAGCTGCAAAGCTATGAATGGCCGGGTAATGTGCGAGAGCTCCGCCATGCTATACACCGTGCATTTATCATGAGCGACCCACAAACCAGCGACATTATTTTACCTGATAACTTAGAGTCACCTTTTTCGCGCGTTAATAATCAAGCTGTCGAAAAGCCTGTATCAGCAGGGCAAACAATTGAAGAAGTTGAAAAAGAACTTATTCATGCAACGCTTGATAAGGTGCAAGGTAATAAAACGCTTGCTGCACAAATGCTGGGTATTAGTACTAAAACACTTTATAACCGCCTTAATGCATATGGCGGTATTGGCGAATATAAATAGATTTGAGGAAGGGCATGACATCCGATAACCAAACAGAGCAACTCAATAAATTAGTACACGATGCAAGAGGGCCGCTAAATCGTATTTCGATGAATGCTGAGCTGATTAAATTGGTACTTGAAAACGATATGCCAAAAGAAAAAGCGTTAGATGCACTTGATAAAATTATCAATAATTGCCAACAGTGCAGCGAAAGTTTGCAAAAAATATCAGACTCTCAATAAATATTAAGTGTTGTATAAACTTTAATTCGGGAAGCTAAATGAGCAAGAAAAAACAGCAAGGTAAAGCGAATATCACTTGGGCGACATTTATGGTGGTTGTGCTAGGTATTATTGTGGGCAACGCATTTTTAGCATTAAATACGATTCAAGGCTTAACACAAACCCAAAAAAGTTTAGACAACACTAGCATGCTAACCACTGCAATTGAGAAGCTGCATCTATCCATAGTGCAGGCTGAGTCTGGGCAGCGTGGTTATTTATTGACAGAAGAGGCTGACTATTTAACGCCGTACTACGATGCTGTAGGCCAAATTGAAGCGCAAACAGATCATGTCAAGTCGCTTCACTCTGAGATTGACGGTCAAGCTGAGCGTATAGCCCAGTTGTTAGTTCTTGTAGATAGTAAAATTAAAGAATTAAAACAAACTGTAAACCTTGCGCTAAATGACAAAGAAAGTCGTGCGTTGTATGTACTAAATACGCATAAAGGAAGAAAGCTTTATAAGCAAATTAGAGAGTATGTTAATGAAATTCAAGACCGTGAATTACTCTTTAAAGTAAGCCATTTTTCTAAATTAGCACAGATTAAAAATGAAGCTAAAATTACATTCGCTATAACAGCAATAACGAGTGCGTTACTGATTATTGGTATGTTTATTATGACGCGCCTTAATTTAAGAAATGCAGCACAATATCGTTTTGAGCTTGAAAAACAAAACGAAACATTAGCAATGAAGGTTTCTGAGCGGACACAAGAGCTAACATTATATTCAGATGAATTGAGCCGTAGTAACCGAGAGCTTGAAGAGTTTGCTTTTGTAGCAAGCCATGATTTACAAGAACCTCTTAGAAAAATCCAAGCCTTTAGCGACCGTCTTGAAACCATGTTTAAAGATGAATTGGGTGAAAAGGGGATGGATTACATTGGGCGCATGAAAAATGCAGCGCAGCGTATGTCTAACTTGATTAACGACTTATTAGAGTTTTCGCGAATTACAACGCGTGG
>NZ_JACJDN010000561.1:0-2591 GCF_014163565.1 Pseudoalteromonas sp. SR45-5
GGCCTTTTTTCTATTTGAAGGAAATAACCATGGCTTGGATCCAAATTCGTATTAATGCCAATGCTGCAACAGCTGATGCCGTAAGCGATCTATTAATGGAAGTGGGTAGCGCTTCAGTAACCTTTATTGACGCAAAAGACACCCCTATCTACGAGCCTAAAATTGGCACCGTTGTGTTCTGGGCTGATACCACAGTTATTGGCCTGTTCGAAGCTAATCATGATATGAACGCAGTCGTTGCATTATTGAAGCGCCATGATGAGCTAAAAGACAATTTAGTATACAAAATCGAGCAACTTGAAGATAAAGACTGGGAACGTGAATGGATGGATAACTTCCACCCTATTCAATTTGGCGAAAAACTATGGATTTGCCCAAGCTGGCGCGACATTCCTGACCCTGATGCTGTAAATGTATTGCTAGACCCTGGCCTTGCTTTTGGCACGGGTACGCATGCAACAACGGCCTTGTGCCTTAAATGGTTAGAAAGCCAAGATCTGACGGGTAAAACGGTTGTTGATTTTGGTTGTGGCTCAGGCATTTTAGGTATTGCAGCTATAAAACTAGGTGCAGAGCGTATGATTGGGATAGATATTGACCCTCAAGCGCTTGAAGCTAGCCTTGATAACGCGAACCGAAATGGTGTTGCAGACAAACTCGAAGTATACCTTCCAGAAAACCAACCTGAGTTTAGTGCAGATATAGTAGTGGCCAATATTTTAGCCCAGCCACTTCGCGAATTACATAGTGTGATTTTAGGGTTATTAAAGCCAGGTGGTAAAATTGCCATGTCAGGTATTTTAGAAGAACAAGCGCAATCGGTTGCTGACATTTATGCACCGTTTATTGAACTAGATGACATTGCCGTTGAAGGTGATTGGACTCGAGTAAGTGGCACTAAAAAAGCGTAATAAATCGAACAATCAAATCTAGAGTATTAACTCAAAACATGCATGTAAAGCCTGTATTTAACAGGCTTTACTATTTTTTTACATATCAAAAAATTTTCTAGTTATCTTGTAAAAAATAAAATCTGTATGAATTTCAAACAAATCAACCTACTTGTCATGTGGTTATCAAATGTCAATACGAAAAGGGCAAAAAAAAGTTACTTTTGTTCAATTTATAGCCTTTGATTTTTGTGAAAAAAACCGTAAACTTAGCGCCCCTTGAAAAGAGGCCTATTGAATATAGTGCGTATCGGTAAATACCAACTTGAGAATAATGTAATTGTCGCGCCAATGGCAGGCATTACAGACAGACCATTCAGACAACTTTGTCGACGCTTAGGTGCGGGCTTAGCTGTGTCTGAAATGCTATCGTCAAATCCTAAGGTTTGGAAAACAGAAAAGTCGATGAACCGTATGGATCACAGCGGTGAGTCGGGTATACGCGCGGTGCAAATTGCAGGAGCAGATCCTGAGCTTATGGCGCAGGCCGCACAATTCAATGTTGCTAATGGTGCACAGATCATAGATATCAATATGGGGTGCCCAGCAAAAAAAGTGAACAAGAAACTCGCAGGCTCTGCCTTATTACAGTTTCCTGAACTTGTGGAAGAGATTATTGATGCAGTTGTTAATGCTGTTGATATACCTGTGACACTTAAAATCCGTACAGGATGGGATCCGGATAACCGTAATGGTGTAGAGATTGCGAGAATAGCTGAACGTTATGGCATTGCATCACTTGCTGTACATGGGCGTACGCGCGCATGTATGTACAAAGGTGAGGCTGAGTACGCCACGATTAGGGATATAAAACGTTCAGTGTCGATTCCTGTAGTTGCCAATGGTGATATTACATCACCAGAAAAAGCAAAACAGGTTTTAGACTATACGGGTGCAGATGCCATTATGATTGGCCGAGCCGCCCAAGGTCGCCCTTGGATATTTAGGGAGATAGACCACTATTTGCGAACTGGGGAACATTTACAGCCACCTGCTATTGCAGAGGTGCGCAGTATATTAATGGAGCATTTAACAAACCTCCATATGTTTTACGGTGAGCCAATGGGAGCGCGAATTGCTCGCAAACATGTATCTTGGTATTTGCAAACCCATGACAGTGATGGTCAGTTTAGGCGAGTATTTAATGCGCTCGACAACCCACAGGCACAGGTCGTCGCATTAGAGCAATACTTTAAAACACTAGCAGCTAACTAAGAAAGAAAGAGACTTAATAATGTTCGAACAAAACGTGACTTCTCCATTTATCACTAACCCTCATGTTCAGTCACACGAGAAACCGCAGCCATTGCGTGATGCAGTAAAAAAAGCTGTTCACCACTATTTAAAGCAGCTTAACGGTCAAGATGTGCAAGACGTTTACGACCTTGTTCTTTCAGAGCTAGAAGCGCCATTACTTGAAGAAGTAATGACATATACACGTGGTAACCAAACTCGTGCAGCAATTTTACTAGGTATCAACCGTGGTACTTTACGTAAAAAGCTTAAAAAATACGGCATGAACTAATACCAATTATATTGAAAGCGTAAGTATTCTAACGAGCTAAACAAGCCCATAACGTCGTTAAAAGTTTTTTATGTAGAATAACTACACTGCAAAATTTTTGCCTTGTTGTAGACTTG
>NZ_JACJDN010000562.1:0-2588 GCF_014163565.1 Pseudoalteromonas sp. SR45-5
CAACATTTTATTATAAGAAAACCAATTATTGATTAATTTAGTTATTTACACACTTTTATAAGGTGTTTAAATCAGCTTTTAATACTAGCTAAAATTAATAAATTTGCCGTTGGTCACTCAACAAAAAATAGGTACATTTGCTAACTTAGCAAAAATGCCGATGTAGTGATTATGTACAACGTAATTGATGAAAACGCATCAAGCGGCGGTTCTATCTCAGTTTATGAATCGGTCATTAAAAACCAGTAGTTGTTTAAAAAATCGTTAATTAAATCACTAAAAAGTAACGTAGTTTTTGCAGAAGATGGTTTAAAAATAAACTTATAAAGTATTGCGCATAAGGTGTTGCGAGTCGCTAGTTTTATCGCTATTTTAAAGGCTCTCTCATAGATGGATTTTATTATGCGCATTAAATTTTTAGCGAGCTTTTATTCTTTCTTCTTGTTTGCATTGTTTGGTTGTGACGATCAAAGTATGGCAATTCAAGGTAGTCCTCAGCTAAATAATAATGTAAGTAACTCACCCTCTAATCTCAAAGTAAACACGCCTCCAGCAGCTCAAACAAACGAACCCGCTTTAGTAGTCGGTATGCTAGCAACACATTGTAATAGTAATGAAGCAGCCTACATTAACGCAAAAATGCATAAAGTTGTGCGTAACCCAGATGAAAATACAGCCTATAAGTTAGAGCCTACCGATAAAGTGCTTTCTATTTGTGTTGCAAAAGATGACTCATCGCTTAGTTATCGATTTGGTAGAGTAAATGACATAGGGCTTGAAAAAGAAGCAACACCGAATGCTCCATTTGGCAGTTACTACAGGCAAGTAGGGCGTATTGGCGAGAGTATTTTATTTTTTAGTAACGGCGAATATCACTACTATATTATTAACTCAGGCGGTATGGGCAGCGGTGTAACCGTTAATGTTTATAAAAACGATACATTAATAACTGAGCTGTTTTCGGGTAATGATCCTTACGATGATTTTGTTATAGCAACCGATTTAAATTTCCCTAAAAAATTGGTTATCGAAAAACAGCCATTTAATAAGCAAATGCAGTAAATAATGACTCCACACCAGCAAAACGTAATAGAGCAAGGGCATTGGTTTAAAAACCGTAGCGCTTATTTAAAAAGCTTTTTACTAACGCAGGGCAAAACGCTCTCGCTAAAGGCTCAGCAGTCATTATTTTTGCGAGGTGATAAGCACGATGGAATTTATGCAGTGCTTAGCGGCGTGGTGCGTATTAGTGGCGTAAGTAACGAAGGCAAAGAAGCCGTATTGAGCTTTATTGATTCATCACTGTGGTTTGGAGAAGTTACCTTGTTTGATGGTGGCCTGCGCACTCACGATGTATATGCACAAACTGATGTTGTGCTTTTTTACGTGCCCCAACGCGCACTTGAACAGCTATTAAACGAACAGCCACAATATTGGCAAGAGTTTGGTTTATTGCTGGCACAAAAGTTACGCCTAATGTTTACCTCAATGGAAGATCACGCATTACTAAGCGCTGAGCAAAAAGTATGCAATCGACTTTTAATGCTTAGCGAACATACTGAGCACTTAACACCGCTTGTTTTATCTCAGCAGCAACTTGCTGATATGACCTACCTAACGCGCCAAACTATTAATCAAATACTGCAACAGCTTGTTAGCCTACAAGCCATTAGTTTGGGGTATCAACGCATAACTGTTTTAGATAAACAAAAGTTACAGGCGCGTGCTACACAAGCTTAAATAGAGACTTTTTTATTTAGTTGGAACCAAAATTGCTACAGATAATGTAACGCAACAATGGATTTGAGCTAATGACTACAATAACCTTTAAAAATCAATATAGTAACTATAACTCTCCTGCATTAAATAAAGCGGCAGGACTAAGCGAAGTTGCGGCAAATAATCCCCTCCCTAACGAAAAAACAAATGATGCTAAAGGCATTACCTCAGCCCCTAAAGAACCAACGTTTTTAGAAAGTGCCCAAGAAGCACTGGTTTATCAGCGCTTAGGCGTAAACAAAAACAAGATAGACGAGCTAAAAGCGACAATAGAAGAGCTCACTAAAGAGCTACAAGGTCAGGGCGCAGACCCTAGCGCAATTGCTGATAAAATAGAGGAACTTCAAAAAATGCTTGAGCAAGAGTATCAAAAAGGGCGCGAGCGAACGGATATGAAAGGTGAGCATGAGCCGGGTAAAATAATTTCTGCATTTGTTTAATTTACACAATGTCGGATACCTGACATTGTTGCTGTGCTTACTTTTGCTAAAGTAAGTTTTAAATATAAATATAAAAATAAAGGCAAAACAATGAAAACACTTCAACAGCAACTTGGTAAATATGGTTTATATCATCGTTCTAAACGTAATGTACTAACGCACTTTATTGGTATTCCGCTCATTGTATTTGCAGCGTTGTGTTTACTAGCGCGTATTCAAATCCCCCTTGGTAGTGTAGTAATTGATGGCGCACAACTTTTTGTATTAGCGTCGGTTGTTTATTATTTTATGCTGAGCTTTTCGCTTGGCTTTATTATGGCCGTAATATTTACTTTACTCCTTGTTGCTGCTCAGCCCATTGCGGCAATG
>NZ_JACJDN010000563.1:0-2585 GCF_014163565.1 Pseudoalteromonas sp. SR45-5
TAAATACTAAAAAGGAGGTTTAACCTGCGCTAAACCTCCTCTTACAATTAATAAGTAAAAGCCTTTTTGTATGTAATTGTTTACACTTTAAGAGCCGTTACCAAAGAACTTGTTCCGTTGTTTTATCCACATGTTAGTTTTAATTGCTGGAGCTGCTTGGTAATGGCGCTCAATGGTTTGATTTAGCACTCGCGTCGGTTGCTCAAAAGACAGCTTTTGTTGTGCGCCGCCCATACTTTTAATTTCATCTCTGGTCATAGCACGTCCTGCATAAAGCAGCGAATTTAAGTACCCTGGTACTGTTTCATAATTGTTATCTGTAAAAAGCAATACAGATTGATTGAGTGCCCAGCGACTATCGATTTCGCCATCCTCTTTTACGCCAGCAAGTTCTCCATCTATATAGACTTCAAACACCCCGTTGGTTGGTGCTGTATAAAATACAAAAGCTATACGATGCCAAGAGTCAGGTTGTGTATTGCCAAAATAGCCGCTATCGCTAGTTGCTTGTCCATAGCCGCCGCTTGGATCAATAAACATATCGGCATCATCATTAAGATAATCAGTTGTATTGGCTTGCATAATTGCACGGTAAATATCTTTACCTTCTGCGGGCCAGTATAAATCCATTACCAAGGTGTAGTCAGACACCATTCCTTCATTTGCAAAGTCACCATTTGCTGGTGTGTTTAAATCAATAAGTAAGCCTTCTGTTGGAGCGTGGCGAGAAAACGCCATAACACCTGAAGGACCATCACTTAAATCATCAATATTTAATTGAGTAGTGGTGCTATATTGTGTCTCTGCAGTGCCCCAATTTGTTTCATCTGGATCAAAGTAGCTAAGTACCGAAGGTCCAAAATCAGCTGCTAACGGGTTGTTAGTATCGTCAAAGTTCCATACGGTTACACTTGCTAAGTTGTTACATGAATAAAGTTCGGTGTCAGTGTCAAGGTGTAGGCACTGACTTGTTCTAGCACGTGCATATTTATCAAGTAGCCACCAAGCTTCAGCTATTGGTTCTACGTTTGAGAATGTAACACTATTAAAAAATAAATCAGGATTCAAAGCTGCTCCTTTAAATAGTGCAACTTCGTAATTATTAGTGGGTTGTATATCTTCAGGTTTAAGTAAAAACCAATCTGGTTGACTTGCAAACATCGTTGTTAAGTCGCTTCCCGATACTGTTACTTTATAAATAGAGTTAAACCCTGGCGTATTTGATGGCTGTCTTTCTACGTAAAAAGCTTTATGGAAGTCTTCTTGAGTCAGTGTGCCGGGTGTCCAGCGCTTTTGTACTAGTTCAGGGTTAAGTAATGCTGCGCTAATTGTGCTTGAATGTTTTGCGGCTAAGGCGGTGATTTCGGCTAGCTGCGCATCAGTTGGATAGTTTTCAGAAATAGCGATTTCAGTTTCTGCATCGGGAGCATAACGCCCCATTATCTCATCTATAGCTAGTTTTGTTGCCTCATCGCGCTCATCAATTGTATCGGTTTCAATCGTTTTGTAATCAACAACTGGGGATGATTTATCAGCTAAATTAAAAGTAAGCGTTAAGTCAGTAATACCTTTAGCATAAAAGTCCGGTTGTAAAACAATAGCGCCGTTATCAAGGGTTGTGTAGCTTTCCCCACCGTGTGTATGGCCGCCAAGTACTAAGTCTATACCGGGTACGTTTGTTGCCATATCAGTATCTTGGCCCACACCTAAATGGCTCAACATAATCATGTAATCTACATCATCACTGTATTGGTTTACGATGCTTTGTGCGATTTGTTGCCATTGCCAGCTCATTTTAAATTGTTTAATAAAATCAGGGATCGGATCATCTTGAATTGGTTCATCTAGCTCATTCCATGGCACTGAGGTCATGCCAAAGACACCAAGTGTAATACATCCTACTTGTACTTTTGCAAATCCTACGCCTGCAAAGTCTTGTAGTTGCTCTGCTTCATAACGAGTATTACTAGCAAGTACAATTGCATTCTCGTCTTGGGAATAACTTAGTAATTTTTCAGGGCCCCAAGCATAATCATGATTTCCAACGACTCGTAGGTCAAACTGCATTGCTTTAATAGCTTCTTCTGTCGCGGTACCTTGTGATAATTGCTCAGCAACGGTGCCTTTTTCATAGTCGTCACCACCGTTTGTAAATAAGGTGTGCGGAGTTTGGCTTGCTACTTGGTTGTAGTAGGCTTTGATCCGGCTGAAATATTGCTCTTCATAGCCAAAGCGAGCATGTAAATCTGCAACGTGAACAAACCTTACCGACTGCTCTGTTGCATTAGCGTCGCAAGTTGGGCCGATATTTGCAAAAGCTTCATTGCGCTGCATTTGTATTGCATATGTGCCCAGTGTTGTTACTTGAGCGCTAACAAATCCATCTAAAACTATTGAATTTGTAACAGTATCCCAATTAGCGCCCGATAGTTTTGCGATAAACAGTTGTCCGCCTAATGCATAGTCATCAGGGATTTTTATTGTAATGGTAATAGGTTTTTCAAGAGTAAGCGTGGAGGGCGTAAGCGCATGTAAATCAGAAATTATATTTTGTTGTATATTCGTCTCATCTAATAATGTTTTCT
>NZ_JACJDN010000564.1:0-2585 GCF_014163565.1 Pseudoalteromonas sp. SR45-5
TGATGACACGCACCCTATTCAGCAATTAGTTACAAAATTGAACTTACCCGAAAAAAACTTACTAGGGCGTCGAAGTGTATTCTCACTCAAAGAATATAAGTTTTTAGTGTGTGAAGTGTTTTTACCTGGAGCATATTTATACTCATGAAATTAGCCGCTTTAAAGCCAAAACATATTCCTTATTATATACAGTTAATGCGTATAGATAAGCCCATTGGTACCTTGTTATTACTTTGGCCAACATACTGGGCTTTATGGCTTGCTAATAGTGGGATGCCGAGCTTACTCAACTTTATTGTATTTACGCTGGGCGTTGTTGTTATGCGTAGCGCAGGGTGTGTAATTAATGATTTTGCAGATAGAAAAATAGACGGCTCGGTAAAACGCACAGCTCAACGGCCGCTAGCTTCAGGACAGGTGAGTAGTGGTGAAGCACTTAGTCTATTTTTACTACTCATAGTTATTGCGTTCATTTTAGTATTAATGCTTAGCGTCAATACTATTTTGCTTTCTTTTGGTGCTTTGGCTTTAGCCTTTTGTTACCCCTTTATGAAGCGCTATACACAGTTACCTCAAGTTGTTTTAGGGGCTGCATTTGGTTGGGCTATTCCTATGGCGTATATGGCTTCAATTAATGCACTACCACAGCAGGCATGGTTATTATTTATAGCCAATATTTGCTGGACAGTGGCTTACGACACCATGTATGCGATGGTTGATAGGGACGACGATTTAAAAATAGGGGTAAAATCAACCGCTATTTTATTTGGTAAATACGACCGCCATATTATCTTTTTACTTAATGCTGTATTTATAGCGTTGGTTGCTTTTATTGGTATAAGCAATCATTTAAGTGTCGCATTTGGCGTTGGTTTAAGTATTGCTGCGGGCCTATTGGCATACCAACAAGCGCTTATTCATAAACGTGAAAGAGATGCCTGTTTTAAAGCGTTTTTAAATAATCATTACGTGGGTTTGGCTATCTTTATAGGGTTATTACTTTCATACCCAATAGCATTTTAAAAGCCTCAATAAAGGCTGTTAAAATGCTCTATTAGGAGTTATCGGGGCGGATCAATAATGCCGCTAATAGAGGCGTTTTTCCTAAACCAGCCTGCAATAGAATAGCGATCGTCAACGGCGGGAAGTACTTCGTGGGCAAAGCGTTCGCTTTCAAACATTACTAATGTGCCAGCAGTTGGTTTAATTGTTATTTCTATCTCTTTACTTTTAGGTTTATAAATAACAAGTTCGCCACCTTGCTTAGGCGTATTTAAATAAAGTACCGTTGTAAATACTCGATTAGAGCGACCTTTAAATGCATCTAAGTGCTTTTTGTAAAAATCACCCTGTGTATATTTTGCATAATGGCATTCGTAATCAAATAACCCCATAAAAAAACTGCGATTTAACGTGGTCTTTATACTTTGCATTATTGCTTGATAGGTAAGCTGTGCTTGAGAGCTGCCGTCAAACCAATAGGTTTTATCAGTACGTACGGCTTTATCTATTTGTAAGTCATTTAATCGACCAATACCAGCAAGGCTAAAGTGAGGGTTTATACGGTGGCAGTCTGCAACTAAATCGTTAACTAAATCGGCAATAAGCGCGTTATGAATTACGGTATATCCTTGGCGTTCTATATCATCTAAATAGACATCAGGACCAAAAAGTGTGTTCATTCACATCAGCTGTTTAAAAAAGGTGCGACAGTGTAGCCGAAAAGCTGTTAAAAGCTACTGTTTATTGTGCCGCACTTTTTGAAACATCAGATTAGCTAAATGCAGCACCCGCTTTTTTTATAAGCGATAGTAAATGCTCTACATGTTCAGTAATCGACGTCTGTTGGCTTGTTTGTACAACGAGTTGTTCGTGGTTTAAACCTTTATTTGTTTTAAGTTGTACTAATTCAGAATTCTCTGCGATTGCATTAGCATGTTCAATGCTTGCAATAGCAAAATGATCTGATTTAACTACACCTGCCATTACTTGCTCAATACTGCCCACTTTAATACTTGATGATTTATTTAAAGAATCAATTGCTTCATTAAGCATAGTTTGTACTTGTTTAGACTCAGAGAAACAGCCAAACATCGGGTAGCTATCAAGGTTTTGTTTACTTATATCGTTTTTATGGGCAAGAGGGTGGTTTTTTGAAACAAATAACACAAGCTGATCAGGTAAGTGAATGTCACTGCCAATACTATTAATAGCTTGAGAGTATACGCTAATGTCTATTTCACCTTGTTGGAGTTTGCGTGTTAGCTCTTGCTGATCTTGTAGCTGCATCTCAATTTTTATATGAGGGTATTGAGCTAAAAACTGTCCACAAGAAATAGGTACTATGCTGCTTGCCTTATTGGTATACCCAATAACGAGCTTTTCATTGGCATTACCGTTTACTGATTGAAAAATCCGCTTTTTCGTTAGCTCAAGTTCCGATAGGGTTGTTTTAGCATATTCTAGAAAAAGCTCGCCTTCTGGCGTTAATTTAACAGAGCGTGTTGAGCGTTTTACTAACTCATATCCCATTTCATCTTCAAGTGTTTGAATGCTGCGCGTTAGCGCTGAAGTACTAATTTGGG
>NZ_JACJDN010000565.1:0-2584 GCF_014163565.1 Pseudoalteromonas sp. SR45-5
TTTTGCAATTTATACATCAAATATGGGCGGTAATTACAGATTTATCAATGTGTGATTTACAGGTAAACTATGCCTCCAGTTTTTTATCAAAATTAATCTCTTTATGAAACTTGTTTTAGCACCTATGGAAGGTGTCGTTGATTTTAAAATGCGCCAATTACTCACAGACATTGGTGGGTTCGATTTGTGCGTTACAGAGTTTGTAAGAGTGGTTGAAACATGCTTACCTGACAAAGTTTTTCATCGATTTTGCCCTGAACTACATAATAATGGATTTACACGAGCAGGTACTCCTGTGCGTGTTCAATTACTCGGTCAAGAAGCAAATCCGTTAGCCGAAAATGCAATAAGAGCAATCGCATTAGGGTCCCATGGGGTCGACCTAAATTTTGGTTGCCCAGCCAAAACAGTTAATCGTAGCCGAGGGGGGGCTGTACTGCTTAAAGACCCTGACCATATGTATACGATTATTAAAGCAGTCCGAGATGCTGTAGATGATGAACATGAAGTAAGTGCAAAAATTCGCTTAGGCTTTGATGATGACAGTAACAGCCAAGAAATTGTTGATGCTGTGGTAAGTGCAGGTGCAAATAGTGTAGCTATTCACGCCAGAACCAAACGAGATGGTTATAACCCGCCAGCTTATTGGGAAAAAATTCCACCAATAATAAAAGGTAAGAATATTGCCGTTGTTGCCAATGGTGAAATTTGGCAAGTAGAGGACGCAATGCTTTGTCAAAAACGAAGTGGGTGCACTGATTTAATGCTTGGTCGTGGCGCCCTTTCGCACCCTGATTTAGCAAAAAAAATTAAAGCTCATGTAAATAATGAGCAATATGATAGCCTTGAGTGGGAGCATATTATTTATCACTTAATTCACTCAGCTATTCATCAAGACCCCGCGAAGGATGAAAAATACTTTGCTTCACGTACTAAACAATGGCTTGGTTATCTAAAACGCCAGTACCCGCAAGCTATCGATTTGTTTGATGAAATCAGACGTTTAAAAAGTAAAGAAGATGTGGCGAGCGTATTAAATAAATATGCCAAAGCACCTCAACTTGATTCAAATCATAACGAGTAACTTAAAGACTCTAGATAATATCAGAATAACGTAAAGCCCATTTAATAAGGTTGTACTGATAATGTATCATCAAAAAAGACTTAACGATGAAATAGCACAAGTTAAATTAAATATATTAACCATGCTTTCTAAATCAGCTTACCCTGCACATCACCATTTAATACAAATTTTAGCTGATACAGCAAATAATGAATGGTTAGACTGCGCAGCAGAGAAGTTAGGCCCTGAGTATGCACTTTTAATCAGTCGCATGACCAAACTAGAAGCCGCACTAAGTCAAATAGAAATTGGCCAGTATGGCTACTGCTGTGATTGTGAAGAAAAAATATCAGCTAAGTCACTTGAACTAGACCCCGCAACTCAACGGTGTACAAAGTGCGCACAATAAGCGCACTTTCAAATCATTATATAATGTGTTGTATAAAGCTAAATGATTGCCCTGGGTAGAGAATTATATCTTCAACCAAGTACTGGGCCTCTTCTGGACTCATTTGTAGGCGCTTTATAAGGTTTACCTTTGCTTGAGGCAAAGTCCACGCATGGTAGTGAATACCTATATCTGATTCCATCATCGCAAGCATCAATGTTTTATCTTTATGAGACATATCCATAGCGATCGCCATTGCAGGTAAGTCTTGATAGTTAGCCTGCCAATCTAAGCCTTCTATTAATTTTTCATCAGATAAATACTGAACTAAAAACGATTTTTGGTGAGAAGTTGGCAGCTTACTGTCGAATGCAACACGATCTAATACTTTTATTTTTTCGTTTAAAAGAGTAACCCATTCTAACGGTGAATGTACTTCGCCACTAAAGTAATTAAGTTTGCTCTGATACCACTGAGTGCCATTTGGCAGACCTCTTAGACCCACACTTCCTCTTGGCTTATAACTAGCTAAATAATCGCTAAAAGCTCTTATATGGCTTTTAAGCGCTGGTTGAACATCGTTACTTGCTATCGCACTTAATACATAGCTTTGTAACAATGTAAGTTCAACCTTGTTCAGCTTTAAATTGCTTTGTTGAGCACTGTCTAGGGTATCTTGGGTTAACTTGAGCCAAGTAATAACATTATCCGGTGTGTTTTTTGAGCCTTCAAAAGCGAGCATGTTTTCTAAAACATTTACTTGGGCTGGCCAATTAAAGTAGCGTTCAGGGAAACGCTCTGCAATTACCAAATAGTTTACTTGCGCAATTTGATTTAGATTAAGCTCCATACCCATTAGGCTCTGATAAATAGTATGGCGTTTTGTTAAGTAAGCATCAGAGAAAACCAATTGATCTTTTTCAATGTTATTGCCTTTAGTAGCACCTGTTTGTACAAGCGCCATGTTTAAAGCTTTTAAAGCGACTTGTGCGTCCTCAAACGACTCATAAGGTTGAGGCTGCTTTGAACATGCAGCTAAAAATAGGCACAGTAGTGATGATAAAAAGAGCTTTTTATACATAGTAGTTCCAATAAAAAAAGCCCCAGAGGGGCTTTTTATAAGTTGCTTAAGC
>NZ_JACJDN010000566.1:0-2577 GCF_014163565.1 Pseudoalteromonas sp. SR45-5
TGCATTAAAAGCAACATAGTTAGTCATGGTTTAAATCTCAAAAATCAGCTTTTAAGCATTCTATACTTTTAAATGTTTAGATGTCTACAAGTCTAACTTGAGAGTTATTCAAAGTGGTGTAAAATAACGTTACGCATTTTTAATACCTTAAGCATTATGCAAAACTTAATCGCAAGCAGTTTAAAATATGAAAACGGGTCGCTTAGTGTGCTCGACCAATATTTACTACCTCACCAGCAGGTATGGCATCAGTGCCATGATGTAGAAACCATGAAAGAGCTGATCATTAACTTAAAAGTGCGTGGAGCCCCACTAATTGGCTTAGGCGCGAGCTTGTTAGTGGCGTATTTAGCTGAGCAAGGGGTAGTGAAAAGTGAGCTTGAAAAAGCAATCAATGAACTAGAAGCCACTCGTCCAACGGCGGTTAATTTAATGCATTGTATGGCGGCATTGCGAAAAGCTTTAACGCAAAGCGATTATGTTGCCGGTATTGTTAGTACTGCTGAGCGGTTGTTTATTGAAGATATTGAGCTGTGTGAACGAATGGCAAATCGTGGTGCCGAGCTTATAAATAGTGGCGACAACATATTAACTCATTGTAATACAGGGGCGCTTGCAACCGCTGGTATTGGTACTGCACTAGGTGTTATTTACAAAGCGCAGCAAAAATATGGCAACGTACATGTGTGGGTTGATGAAACACGACCATTATTACAAGGCGGTCGCTTAACTGCCTTTGAGCTTGAGCGCTGGAAAATTCCGTACACATTAATTTGCGATAATATGGCGGCAAGTTTAATGGCTGCAGGTAAGGTGGATAAAATAGTAGTAGGGGCTGATCGTATTGCTGCCAATGGTGATTTTGCTAATAAAGTGGGCACCTATAATTTAGCCGTACTTGCGTATTTTCATAACATTCCATTTTATGTCGTTGCGCCTATTACCACGCTTGATACCAACACCGCTTGTGGTAATGATATAGAAATAGAGCAACGTAATCCTCAAGAAGTGCGCGGAGTTAGCGGTAGCTTTGGCGAGGCTTTATGGGCGCCCATCAATGCTAATGTATATAACCCTGCATTTGATATAACGCCGGCAAAACTGGTTACAGGGTGGGTGTTAGATACAGGTGTTTATAACCAAAGTCAGGTTAAAAATGGCGATCTCATAAAGCTTAAGTAGCTTCGCGATGTTTTGGTCCACGTTATGTTTATCAGTGTGGACCAAGGTTTTGAATGGCTAACTTACGATAATAACGGAAATTGCTCTGCAATAGACGAGGCAGTGCTTTTTGCCACCCAGCCTTCTGTATTGTTAAATAAGCGAATGGCAGTAAACTCAGGGTCGCTTCCCATATCAAACCAATGCGGGGTAAGTTCAGGCACTGAAATTAAATCGCCTTGTTGGCAAAGTACCTGGTAAACCTTATTGCCTAAATGCAGGCAAAATAGCCCTTGGCCTTTTACAAAAAAACGCACTTCGTCTTCACTATGAGTATGTTCAAATAAAAACTTTTTGCGCAGCTCTGATGCGCCAAGATTACCTTTAGCTAGAGATATAACGTCTACTGTTTGATAGCCATTTTCGGTTTTTAACCGATCTATATCGTTTTTGTACGCACTAATAATTTGCTCGTGGGTGGTGTGCTCATTAATATTTGCATTTGCTTGCCATTGTTCAAAACGTACGTTTACTTTAGCTAGTTGCTTTGTAATATCATCAGCATTTGATGTGCTTACAAGTGCTTTGCTTGCATCGTTGTCAGCATATATTGTTAATTGACTCATACTAATTGCTCCAATTTAAATTGGCTAAAGTCATTAATATAAGGGTGTGCTTTAGTGCTTGCTTGCCCATCACGAATTAAATGTAGTGTTTTTAAGCCTGCAGCTTGCGCGGCATCAAGCTCGCCGGCTACATCACTTAAAAAGAGTATTTCTGCTGCTTTAAACGGTAACAGCTCAACAATGG
This sequence comes from Pseudoalteromonas sp. SR45-5, assembly GCF_014163565.1. Classification (NCBI taxonomy): domain Bacteria; kingdom Pseudomonadati; phylum Pseudomonadota; class Gammaproteobacteria; order Alteromonadales; family Pseudoalteromonadaceae; genus Pseudoalteromonas; species Pseudoalteromonas sp. SR45-5. Next base: position 1,972 of record NZ_JACJDN010000566.1, read on the forward strand.
TGTTATAGGCTATTTGCTCTTGTTTTGCGCCAACTTTGGTGTCAAAAAAGTCAGTAAACAAGCTGCGAATGTCACCATAATCACTGTATTTAAAAAGTAGCTGCTGCGCTTTTACTGACCCTGACGAGTACACATATAAAGCTATATCGTTGTTGTACTGAGCTTGTAAAAAATCAAATGCATCTGGGTATAAATGACCCTTAAAATCACCGTGTTCATACCCTGTTTGCCAAATTAAGCCTTGTAACTGTTTAAGTGGAGTGATTTTTTTATCTTCATCAATCCAGGTAAGTAAAGTGCTAATGACCTCTTCAATATCGGCGTTTGGCTTTTCGATAAGGGCTTTTACGGCACTAATTTGCTCAGCTACATCTGGCTTATTAGCATTGGCACGTACAAAGGTAGGTAACTGTTTTGCTGCGTAAGGAAACAACACCTCTTTAACAAACGAGATACGGGTTATTGTGCCTTCGATGTCGGTTAAAATGGCTTTAATCATTTTGTTACTCCCGCTTGAATACCTATTATTTTTAGGCGCTCTAGTTCGCAGCTAAATAAAAACTCTAAGGCTTCTAGGTGGCGACGAACTTCATCAATATTACGTCC
>NZ_JACJDN010000567.1:0-2573 GCF_014163565.1 Pseudoalteromonas sp. SR45-5
CATTAATGGTTGTTAGCTTACTCGCGTTTTTTATTTACAGGCAAAAACCTAAAGCGTTTAAACTACTTATAGTTAGTTTTTTTATAATAGATTTAATTATTATTGGCGCTATATTTGATGTAGAAAAAGTTAAACAGCGTATAAGCGAAACCAGTATTTCATCAGAAACCCGTGACGAAGTTGTACGTGATTCAATACCCCTTATTTTAGATAAGCCTTTGTTGGGCTCTGGTGGTGGTACATTTTATACTGCGTTTCCAGCGTATCAGTCTGAGCCTTATTCAGGTTACTACGATAATGCCCATAACGATTACGTACAGTTTGCAGTAGAGCTGGGTATACCCACTACAGCCGCACTAGGCTCACTTATACTTTATTGTTTATGGTTATGTATAGCGACTATGCGAAAGCGTAAAACAGCGCTGTTTCAGGGTGTTGCCTTTGGTTGTGCCATTGCAATTATAGATATGTTGCTGCATTCGTTGGTAGATTACTCTTTGCAAGCTGGAGCAAACTCGATGTTATTTATGACTATTTTATGTTTAGCAATATTGAGTAGTAAGTTACCTGCGTCTAAACGAAGCCGAAAAGAGCATAGTTAAATACAAAGCCAAGTAATTACCAATATAGAGTGATTACAAGCTGGGCTTCTCACGCGAGCAAGCTCAGCGTCTACCGCCAAGGTTTAAGTTTGGGTTATCTTGTAGACGCCATGCTTGCGTGACGGGCAAAGCCCGTAAAGTGATTGATCACAAATGAATAATAAATAACGAAAAGTATTTCACCATTTTCGTACTTCTAATCTCGTGAAAGATTATACTTTTTCATTTTCTCAACGAGTGTTGTTCTGCGAACCCCTAATATCTCTGCAGCGCGAGCTACAACGTAATCATAGCGCTCTAACGCTTGGGTAATTAAGCTTATTTCAAGTTCGGCTAAATAATCTTTAAGTTCAATACCATCATCAGGTAATAGCCCACTACCCGTTTGGCTAAACTCAGCGTCTGGCTCACTTTCGTAATCACTAAAGCCTGTGCTAAATATGTCGTTAAAGGCGTCTTTTTCCATTAACTCTTCAGGGTATTCTGGCTCGTAGGCTTCAACTTCAATGTAACGATATTTGTTAGGTAAATCAGGAATATCAACCACTTTGTCAGGGAACATAATAACCATACGCTCCACCAAATTAGCAAGCTCACGAATATTACCAGGCCAAGCATGTTCTTTTAAGCTCTCAACTGCGCGCTCTGTAAACTTAGCGGTAGAACCAGTCTGGTCGTTAACACGGCGCATTAACTCTTTTAAAAGCAGCGGAATATCATCAGCTCGTTCACTCAGCGATGGGTTTTCGATAGGGAATACATTTAAACGGTAATATAAATCTTCCCTAAAACTGCCCTCTTCAATCATTGTTTCAAGATTACGATGCGTGGCCGCAATAACGCGTACATCAGCTTGGATTGCCTTTGTACCACCAACACGTTCGTAGCTGCGTTCTTGCAATACTCGCAGCAACTTAACTTGCATTTGCAGTGGCATATCGCCTATTTCATCTAAAAATAGCGTTCCACCTTGAGCTAGTTCAAACCGCCCTTTACGAGCCGATATAGCACCAGTAAACGCGCCTTTTTCGTGGCCAAATAGTTCACTTTCGAGCAGCTCAGCCGGAATAGCACCACAGTTAACAGGTACAAACGGTCCATTAATACGCTTTGAAAGCAAGTGAACATTACGGGCAACCACTTCTTTACCTGTGCCTGATTCGCCTAAAATTAAAACATTAGCGTCGGTTTTTGCCACTTGTTCAATTAAAAAGCGAACATCTTTTACGGCCTCTGTTTCACCAACAAGTCCGTCAAAAGTTTTATGTGGTTTAGAATGCTTATGCTCATTTGGCAACATGCGCTGATACTGCTGGCAATCGTGAAGTAACTGCGTTGTCACTTCGTGATTAAATGGCTCGCAAATAAGCCCCACCACATTAGCTATACTTAATAGTGGTTTTAGCGTTTCGCCAATTAATAAAAACGGTAATGTTGGATAGCGTTTAATTAAGCTTTCGTGGTCAAGTGATTGCAACGCTCCTAAAATAATCATGCATTCTTGCTGCTGATATTTTTTGCATTCTTGTTCAAAGCAGTCTTCGCTTAATAGTTGTACAGCTTCACCAATAAAGCTAAGTGAAGCATTTAATCCTATTGCGCGGTTGTTATTATTATCTAAAATCAAGATCATATTTAGCGAGCCGTACTTTCACTAATTTGTATAATTATTTAAATTGTAAGCCAGTTCAGCATGGATGCAAGTGATAGCGGCAGTTTTTTGACATAAACGCCAAAAAACAGGCGGGCTAGTTAAGTCAATCATACTTAATAGTTAATCATTAAGTATGGGTTATAGTTTTAACTTAGCCATTACTTAACTATTACCTAACTATAACTTAGCCCTAAAAATTAATTTACTCTGCAATAAAAATGCTATTGTTAGTAAATAAACTCAATTATAAATTTAAGTTGAAGTTACAAATGCCGATACATAAATAAGTGAAAATGCTTGGCATTAATATTGCTTTG
>NZ_JACJDN010000568.1:0-2568 GCF_014163565.1 Pseudoalteromonas sp. SR45-5
CGCGTCCTGCTCACGCCCCTTACCTACATCCATGTAGGCAACAAAGAGTTAATCGTCCCTAGAAAGAACCCAAAGGGCAGCGCATGTTTGGTATTTATGCTGCGTTATCGCCTATTCATGGGGAATAACCACACTACATAGGCTCCGCCTTGCCTAAAAACCAAACATACTGCTGCAAATTCACCCACCAAAGATCAACACGCCCTAGTATATTTAAGTAAGCGCTTAGCTTTGAAAATTAAGCAACCGCTTGCTCTAAAATTTCGCGGCTTTCTTTTAGCGTAATAGCTTGGTTTTCGCCAAGAGCAACCATGCCGTGAGCTTCAAGTTTACCAATAATATTGTCAATAGCAGCGGCTTTATCATCGCCATGTTCAGTAAGCTGGGTCGCTACGTCAAGGCTGTGGTAAAACGCTTCAATTGCTGCAATTGTTTTCTCTGCTAAGTCTTCAGATTGCTCAAGACCAAATACGTTTTTACCCATTTGCTCAAGCTTTGCTTTTTTAACTGCAAATTGGTTACGTAACAAAGAAGGCTGAACAATAGCAAGTGAACGTGCATGATCAACACCGTAAGCCGCTGTAAGCTCGTGGCCAATCATATGTGTTGCCCAATCTTGCGATACACCAGAACCAATTAAACCATTGAGTGCTTGGTTAGCAGCCCACATAAGGTTTGCACGCCATGCGTCATCTTGGTTTTCAAAGTTATCACCTAAAGTTTTAAGCGTTCTTAAAAGTGCTTCAGCGTAACCTTCTTGAACTAATGCTGTTTCAGGGAATGTTAGGTACTGCTCACAGGTGTGAACCCATGCATCTACTAAACCATTCACAAGTTGGCGCTGCGGTAATGTTTTCATTACATCAGGGTCCATAATCGCAAATTTAGGAAGTACTTCTGGTGATGCAAACGGTAGTTTTTGCTTCGTTGCTTCTTTGCTCACAACTGAGTTTTGGTTAGATTCAGAACCCGTTGCTGGCAATGTTAATATTGCACCGATTGGTAATGCGCTAGTAATAGTATGCTTACCAGTAGGAATATCCCAACCTTCGCCATCATAAACGGCTGATGCGGCAATGTATTTAACGCCGTCGATCACTGAACCGCCGCCTACGCCTAATACGAAGTCAATATCTTGTTCTTTACAAATTTTTACTGCTTGGTCTAATACTTCAATTGTTGGGTTAGCGCCAACGCCCGAAAACTCTACCCAGTCAAAGCCTTCAAGTGCTGCAGCAACTTGGTCGTACACGCCGTTCTTTTTAATTGAACCGCCGCCGTACACTACAAGTACTTTTTGATCTTTTGCGATCAAATCAGATAGTGCCGCAATTTGTTGCTGACCGAATTGGATAAGAGTTGGATTTACGTAGCTAAATTTCATTATTTTGCTCCTAGGTGACGGTTAAATACTAAATAGAATGCTTAGTTACTAGCTAAGCCAAATTTCAATGAGTGCATATTAGTAGCAAAACAAACATAAAAAAAGCCCAATAACTCGCAAAAGCTTGCCTAAAACTACCAACGTTGTTATTTTACGCAAAATACACTCAATTAAAGATGCCTTTTATGCCCACCATAGCCAATATGTTGCAACAATACGCCGAGCATAATCAATTACTCAGCTTTGAAGGCACCATGGAAACTATCATTCCAGGCGTGTATTTTCATCGAGCAACTAAAAGCTCGCCGCGCCAGCCGCTTATATATAACTCAGGTATTATTATTGTTGGGCAAGGTCATAAAATAATTCACTTTCCTGAACATCAAATAAAATACGGCGCAGGCGACTACTTAGTCCTTGGCGTACCGGTGCCATTAGAGTGTGAAGCATTTACTGATAACGACTTACCCGTTATGGGCATTGCCATAGATATAAACCCTGCAATGCTACACAAACTCGTTAATCAAATAATGCAGCATAAGCCTCTTTCAGCGTTATCGTCGTCTGCACAAATTGGCGCAGTACAGTCGGCAACTTTAGATACAGCAATGGAGCTCGTTACTCATAGGTTATTAACTGTTTTAAATAACCCCATTGAGGCTGACATTTTTGGCGAGGATATAGTAAAAGAATTGGTATATCGCGTACTTTGTGGTCCACAAGGACATACTTTAATAGGGCTTGCTATGCATGATGGGCATTATGCACGTATCGCCCGCACGCTCTCAACTATGCATAGTAGTTATGCCAATCAAATTACGGTTGAAGGGTTAGCTGAAGATGTAAACATGAGCGTATCGTCGTTTCATCGTGCTTTTAGGCAAGTTACGTTTGAATCCCCGCTACAGTATTTAAAAAAAGTACGCTTAGCTAAGGCTAAAGAGCTTATAACCACTAGTGGAAGTAAAGCCAACGAAGCTGCATTAAAGGTTGGCTATACCAGCCCATCGCAATTTAGCCGCGAATTTAAACGCCACTTTAATAAAACACCTAGCGAAGTATTAACTCAATTACACAGTTAATTTAACTAATTAACTAATAGCTAAATAGGTGGGCTCTGCTAGTATAAAAAAATGTAGTTGAGCTTGGAAGTGCTTATGGCTGACAAAAAATATCATAAAAAT
>NZ_JACJDN010000569.1:0-2566 GCF_014163565.1 Pseudoalteromonas sp. SR45-5
TCTATCCAATCAGCTCATATATGTAAATTTGATAGCGGCTAATTATAAAGATCGAATGCCCTTAGGGAAAGTAAAAACTGCATTTAAATTAAACTAATTTGCCAAAACACGTTAAACAGCTCATTTTTAACACACTTATGTGTCTAACAAAGCTAAATCAGGCCTCGCTCGGCAAACGAAACACAGGTTTCTCCACCAACAATGATGTGATCGAGCACACTTATGTCGACCAATTGCAGTGCTTGCTGCAATTTATTCGTAATAAGTTTGTCTGCTTGGCTCGGTTCTGCAATACCACTTGGGTGATTATGCGCAAAAATAACAGCGGCTGCATTATTTTTAAGGGCAGCCTTTACCACTTCACGCGGATAAACACTGGCAGAATTAATTGTGCCATAAAAAAGTATTTCGTCTTTTACTAATCTATTTTGGCTATCTAGGTATAACACCATAAATACTTCTTGTTGCAAGCCTCGCATTTGAATTGTTAGATAGTCATAAACTGAGTTTGGCGAATTAAACACTGCATCTCGTTGGCAACGCTCCTGCATATAACGTTGACTTAGCTCTAATACAGCTTGTAGCTGCACATACTTAGCGATCCCTAACCCCTTTTGAGAGCAAAACTCCTCAATACTGGCATTAAACAAATTATGTAGGGTTTTATTTTCATTTAATAGATGCTGAGCCAACTCAATTACATTCATTCCTGGTAACCCTGTTCGTAAAAATATGGCAAGGAGCTCAGCATCAGTAAGCGCTTTAGCTCCTTTCGCGATGAGTTTTTCACGAGGTCGAAGTGAGTTTGGAAGTGAAGTAAGTTGCATTGTTCATCCTTGAGAGGCGAAAGTGTCTTATAAATGTAATGCAAATTTAAAATTTAGCCTGTTATTTCGAATTAAAAAACTTCGCTGTACGGGTAAAGATTTGTTATTTTAAGCCCAATATTTAATAAAAACTGATGAACATTCATGACTAACTTAACAAACAAAAAAATTGTACTAGGTATTACCGGCGGTATTGCAGCTTATAAATGCGCAGAACTCGTTAGGCGATTAAAAGACGCTGGTTGTGAAGTAAAAGTAGTTATGACTGAATCAGCTAAACACTTTATTACACCACTGACCATGCAAGCCGTTAGTGGAGAAACAGTCTCTGACTCATTACTAGACCCTTCTGCCGAAGCTTCAATGGGGCATATTGAATTTGCAAAATGGGCTGACTTAATTTTAGTTGCCCCAGCTACCTGCAATATTATTGCAAAAATGGCAGCCGGCATTGCTGACGACCTACTAACGACGTTACTGCTAGCAACGCCTGCAAAAGTAGCTGTAGCACCTGCCATGAACCAGCAAATGTATGCACACGCAGCTACACAAGCAAATTTAGCCACATTAAAAGCACGTAACGTACTTATTTGGGGCCCAGGTAAAGGTGAGCAAGCGTGTGGTGATATAGGCGCTGGACGCATGTTAGAGCCACATGAGCTAGTTGCGCTATGTATAGCAAAAGAGCAACCGCAATTACTTGCAGGAAAAACAATTACAATAACTGCAGGCCCAACGCGTGAGCCTCTCGATCCGGTACGTTTTATATCAAATCACAGTTCTGGAAAAATGGGTTATGCACTGGCAGAAGCCGCTTTGCAATTCGGTGCTAAAGTTAATTTAATCTCGGGCCCTGTCACTATACAAGCCCCTACTGGCGTAAACCTTATTAATATAGAAAGCGCTGAGGAGCTATTAACTGAGTCACTTACCTATGCATCACAATCTGATGCTTTTATAGGTTGCGCTGCTGTTGCGGATTATCGAGCTGCAAACATTGCGACTCAAAAAATGAAAAAGCAAGGCGACGAACTCACCCTTACTTTAACTAAAAACCCTGACGTAATTGCAGCTATTGCAAACCTTACACAAAACCGCCCCTATACGGTTGGATTTGCCGCCGAAACTCAAAATGTAGAAAGCTATGCTAAAGGTAAACTACAAAATAAAAATCTAGATATGATTTGCGCTAATGACGTATCAAAAAGTGGCTTAGGGTTTAATTCCGATCATAATGCTTTAACACTGTACTGGCACAATGAACAACTAGAATTACCAACAACAAGTAAAGTAGAAATAGCTCGCAAGGTGATCGAACAGCTGGCTAAACATCTATAAAAAGGCTGGAAACAAACTGAATAAAACATTAACATACGCCAATCATTTGAACAAAAAATGACTAGGGTTCTTAACTGCGCCACTAAGAATAACTAATAAAAAGGAATGTTCATGCCTGCGACAAAAAGAAGTAATCGCAAAGAGCAAATACTGCAAGCACTCGCACAAATGTTAGAAACTAATTTAGGACAACGCATCACCACAGCAAAACTAGCTGCTGAGGTGGGTGTGTCTGAAGCCGCGCTATACCGTCATTTTCCGAGCAAGGCGCGTATGTTTGAGGGCTTAATTGAGTTTATTGAAGATACCCTTTTATCTCGTATAAATATTATTATTGAAAACGAAAAAGAAAGCCAAACGCGCATTTATAACATTCTATTATTACTTCTAACCTTTGCTGA
>NZ_JACJDN010000056.1:0-11082 GCF_014163565.1 Pseudoalteromonas sp. SR45-5
AGACTAAAACATGAATAAAAAAATATTTAAACATGCTCGCAAGTTACATAAATGGTTAGGATATTTATTAGCACTACAAATTTTAGCATGGTTACTAGGTGGTTTAATTATGAGTGCAATCCCTCTTGATAAAGTTCATGGGGAGCATCTTGCAACACGTACTCTTAATAACCCATTTACGCAGGCTGATTATGTTGCCTCCCTTGACGATATTGCCTCTCAGGTGGTTAATCCAACACAAATAATTTTTGAGAACTTCTTAACTACACCACTTATTACTGTCTTTAGTAATAACGAGCAGCAAAGCTTCAATGGAATAACAGGCCGACCATTTGAACCGCCAACTAAAATACAAATTACCGCAAATGCTAAAGCACACTTACTTATTGACGCTCAAGTAACAAGCGCTGTACTACTAAAGCAAGGTATGCGAGAAGTTGGATATAAAACCAATGTTTGGCAGGTACAATTTGACGACACATTTAACACAACACTGTACTTGTCAGAAAATAACGGCAAAGTTGTTACCGTTCGCAGCACGCTATGGCGAATATTCGACTTTTTTTGGATGTTACATATTATGGATTACGATGAGCGAGAGAATTTTAATAATCTACTGCTTATTAGCTTTTCAGCAACCAGTGTACTTTTTTGTTTAAGTGGAATATTACTACTTATACAAAATATACGACTAAAACGATTTATCCGAATTAAAAATAAGAATAAATCAAAGTAGTCATATTGGTTTTTGAAAGCTAGCGCCCACTTATCAAAGAGTAAATAAGCCTAGGGCTTATTTTATTCCAAGTGCTTAAATCGACTCAAATGTCGCTTTAACATTTCGTTTTCGAAAATCAACTCATCACGCTCATCCAGCAATTGTAAAACTAAAGCTATTGCCGACCAATCTAACGAAAAGTCATGTTGGATACGGGCCGCTTTTTTAACTAAGGTCACTGCAGATACCGTAAATTGCCACTGCGTAACATGATCCCCCTCAATTGGAACCGCAATATTATGCTCAACTAGCTCATATAAAATTGCTTCGCTAATATCACTGCTCAAACATAGCTCTTTGCTAGTAAGTAAATCGTCTTTTTGTGTCACGATAATTTGCATTATGGCTTGCTCCAGTTATTACGGGGATCAAAGTGAGCTTTTTTGGCTAATTCTTCCCACAGTTTTTTACTGGCATCATCAACAGATGTTGGATTAACAATTTTAAGCACAGCAAATAAATCACCTTTAGCTTTTTTACTCATTAATCCCTTACCTTTAATACGCAAGCGTTGACCAGACTGACTATTAGAAGGAATAGTTAATTGGATGTTTCCTGTCAACGTAGGTAAATTTAGCTTTGTACCAAGAGCCGCTTCCCATGGTGCAAGAGGGACAACTATATTTAGGTTATGACCTTCAACATCAAATAATGGGTGAGGCACTAAACTAATTTGTAAATACAAGTCGCCATTTTGCCCATTAGCTGACCCTAATCCGCCTTGCCCTTTTAGTCGAATTCGCTCGCCATTTACTGAGCCTGCAGGAATTTTCACTTTAAGTGATTTTTTAATTTCAGTGACACGGCCACTGCTGCCTCGCTGCGGTAACATAAACTCAACAGGCTTAACGGTATCAACTAAAGTCTCTTCAAGAAAAATTGGGAACTCTATTTCCACATCTTGTCCTTTTTGCGCGCGAGCGGCGTTACTTCTGCTCTGCCCGGAACGATCGAATCCACCAGCTCCGCCAAACATTGAATTAATAAAGTCAGAAAACTCTTGGTCGGTTTGAGGATCGCTTTGCTGATAATTACTTTGCGAAGAGGCATTGTTACCACCATAATGGCCTTGCTGTTGACGAGCACGATTTTGTTGGTGACGACGTAACTCGTCGTATTTAGTGCGTTCTTCTTTGTTATGGATGACTTCGTAAGCTTCTGCTATTTCTTTAAACTTATCTTCTGCTTGAGGCTCTTTGCTTACATCTGGGTGATATTTTCTGGCTAACTTTTTATAAGCTACTTTAACCGCTTTATCATCTGCATCAGGCGATATTCCAAGCACTGCATAATAATCAACAAATTTCATTTGCAATCCAAATCCTCATATTGAGTAAGCTTTAAGCATACTCCTTAACGGGTAACCTTGTGTGGTTAAAATACGATAAATAGTGAGAAATAAATGAATAGTGAAAATAACTTTGAGTAAAAAATTAATCAGGCACTTTTTATTAATATAAGCGTAGGCCTTAAGTTAACTTTATCTTTTATCTTCAAGGCTTTAAACTGCCTATTCCTGTAGTTCACATTTGTGATGGATATGACTCGATTTATTCTGGCCTTATTGGCTTGTTGTGTGTGCGTTTCGGTATCAGCCGAACAATTTACCCGTTTTTCAACGGCTAAAAGACATTTAATTAAAACCCTACCTGACAACGCCAAAAGCATTTACTGCGGCTGTGATATTAAAAAAGAAGGCAAAAAACTCGTTCCTGACCCGTCTAACTGTGGTTACATTCCTCGAAATACCCTTACCCGCTCAGGTAAAGTAAATGTGCGAGCACTACGCATTGAGTGGGAGCACATTGTTCCGGCGTGGGAATTTGGTCACCAGCTACAATGCTGGCAAGATGGCGGGCGTAAAAACTGCCGTAAAGTAAGTGCTAAATTTAGAAAAATGGAAGCTGATATAAATAACTTAGCGCCAGCTATTGGCGAAATTAATGCCGATCGCTCTAATTATCGTTTTGGTATGCTTAGCGAAAACGCCACACAATATGGTCGTTGCGAAGTAAAAGTAAACTTTAAGCAACGTGTAGTTGAACCGCCTGTTTATGCACGAAAACGTATAGCTGACACCTACGCTTACATGCAAAAAACATACGGTTTAAAAATCTCTGATAAACAGCAAAAGTTATTTAATGCATGGCAAAAGCAAGCATTCGCAGATACAAGTAGTGCGAGCAAGCTCTAAGCTTTAACACTCATTTACATAAATCAAAGTTATAAATGTTGAATAAACGAGCGAGTGTTGTAATATTTTAAACAACTTATTTACAAAAAAGCCCTTACCTATGTTTAAAAATAATAAAACCTCGCTTGCCATTTTCACTGCATTTGCGGGCTTTGCTTTGACCGGTTGTGGCGGCGGCGGTAGCGGTATCGACTCAGCCCCTGTAGTTACAACACCTGTTAGTAGCAGTCCAACATGGACTGCGGGTGTATTTGAACCCTCTAACGATTTAAAAAACTTTTGCGAAACCCCGCGTACGGGTAACGATCCCTTTAATAACAACGAGCCTTACCCAGATCAAGCCGGTTCTGCCCTTTACGAAAAACTCTGGCTTCGCTCTTGGAGCGACGAAACCTACCTTTGGTATGATGAGATTGCCGATAACGATCCTGAAAGCTTTGCCACAGTAGCCGATTATTTTGCCCAATTAAAAACAGAGCAGCTTACCGACTCAGGGGCAAAAAAAGATAACTTTCATTTTTCAGAACCTACTGAAGATTACTTTCAAGAAGCGCAATCGGGCGTTACTTCTGGTTACGGTATAAATTGGGCGTTTATTGGCGATACAGCCGACCGTATTTTACGCGTCGCTTATCTTGAAGATGATTCACCTGCAAGCCAAATAGGCTTTCAACGTGGTGATACTGTACTTTCAGTTGACGGTGTTAGCATTAATACCAATACACAGTCGGGTGTAGATACGCTTAACGAAGGCTTATTTAGCCCAACTAACGGCGACTCACACACTATTGTTGTACGCAGTAACGATGGCGCCGAAAAAACATTTAATGTAACCGCTGGCAATATTGAACAAACACCGGTTCAAAATGTTAAAACAATTACAACCGCAAATGGTTCAAGCGTGGGTTACATGCAATTTAATAGTCATATAAGCATTGCCCAAGAAGGGCTTATTGATGCAGTAAATAAGTTTAAAACCGATGGTATTGATGAGCTTGTAATCGACTTTAGATATAACGGTGGTGGTTTATTAGCACTGTCGGCACAATTAGCTTATATGGTTGCCGGTAATGCCAACGTTAACAACCGCTTTTATTATCAAACTCAACAAAACGATAAACAACCCGTTGATTCGCCTTTTCCATTTATTGATGAAGAAATAGATTACTCTACTTTTTTTAGCACAGGTGAAAACCTACCTGATTTAAACTTATCGAAGGTTTATGTATTAAGCACATCAGGCACCTGTTCGGCATCAGAAGCTTTTATTAATGGTTTAAAAGGTATAGACGCAGAAGTTATTTTAATTGGCGATACAACCTGCGGTAAGCCCTATGGCTTTACCCCAACTCATAACTGCGCAACAACCTATTACACTATTCAATTTAGTGGGGTAAATAGCAAAGGATTTGGCGAATACGCTGCGGGTTTTACACCAACCCCTACGCCACAATTTGATGCTGATGTTCAAGGTTGTGAAATTGAGGACGACTTTGATCATCAGTTAGGCGACAGTGACGAGGCCGTTTTAGCCACCGCATTGTTTCATGTTGAAAATGGCAATTGCCCAATTAGAACGGCTGCTGCAAAAGCAGAGCCAGCTAATTTTTCAAGCTCTCGTGAATCTCTCATTCCTTTAAATATGCCTGAGCAATTTACCCAGCGTAATATGGACTTAACTTGGCCAACACTGAGTGAGGAAAGGTAATGGCTAAATTAGTACTCCCATTAGCTACCTTATTCGCTTTAGGTGGATGCCAAAGTGTAAATAGTGATCCCGCTAAACCCGCTATATTAACGAGCGTTAATCCTAGCGTTATTGCAACACTACAACAGGCAATTCAACAAGCTAAGGGAGGCGCATTAGTAACACTTTCCGATTCCGTATTTACTAAACGTAGCGAACTGCTAATTGATCATGCAATGAGTAAAGGGTCTGATGGCAGAGTAATTATGGGCGCGCATAATATAAAATCTGAGAAGTTTATTTTGCAACTACGTAATAACCAATGCGAGCTTTACTATCCTAAAAAAGAGCTTACTACAGTACTTGAAGGTGTGACCTGTAAAGAGTTATAAGGCACTTTATTAGCGTTTATAAAAAGGCGCGCAGCACATCGCTGTACGCCTTTTTCTATTTTAAAGCGTTATTACAAGTCTTCATGCGGACCAAACACTTCATAATGAATCTGCTCGTTTTTAACACCTAGTTCAAGTAACTGCTTTTTTATAAATGCCATAAAACCGGCAGGACCACATAAGTAAAAGTCGCCATTACTCAATGGTAGCTGTGCTTGTACTGCATTTAGGTTCATTAACCCAGTAAAGTCAGCGCCCTCTGTCGCTTGGTTAAACCACGTTATTGTTTTCAAGTGGTTATTCTGCGCTGTTAGATCATATAAATATTTTGAAAACGAATGTTGCTGAGTATTTTCGCAAGCATGTAAATACATAATCTCTTGATTAGAATTGTCACTTAATAACGTTTCAAGCATAGCCAGCATTGGCGTTTGCCCAACACCTGCTGAAATGAGAACCACTGGACTTGTGTTATTGCGTAAAAAGAAGTCTCCTGCCGGCGGGTATAACTCAACAATAGTGCCTTGCTCTAATGAGTGTAAATAATTAGACACCATGCCAGGCTTTGGCTGTAGCTCTTTTTTAACACTAATACGGTAGTTTTTAGCGTTACTTTTTTGTGAAATAGAATACTGGCGAATTTCTTCATATTCAGCGCCCTCTGGCTTAACTTTAATACCTAAATACTGCCCTGGTTTATGTGTAATAACAGCTTCGCCATCAACTGGCGTAAGTGTAAAACTCGTTACTAGTTCTGATTCGGCCTGTTTGTTGGTTATTTCAAATTGCCGAGTTCCCGCCCAACCACCGTGTTTATTTTTACTGTGCTCATACAAAGCAGCTTCTTCGGTTATACAAATATCAGCAAGTACGCCGTAAGCTTCGCGCCAAGCGTATTCAACATCGGGAGTAAATTGCTCAGGAAGAAGCTCTTTAAGCGTACCAATTAAGTGTGCACCTACAATAGGGTAATGCTCAGGTAAAATATTCAAGCTTGTATGCTTATGATTAATACGTGTTAGCGCTTCTTTTAATACGGCTAAATTATCAATATTTTGTGCATACGCAGCCAATGCATTAAAAAGTGCAAATTGCTGACGACCTGTATCTTGGTTCGCCATATTAAAAATATTTTTAAGCTCAGGATTATGACTAAATAAACGCTTATAAAAATGATCGGTAACAACCGTACCCGCCTGCGCTAATAACGGAACTGTGCTTTTTACAATCTCAATGGTTTTATCAGATAACATATGTATTTCCTATGGATGAACTAACCACGACGCCCATCAACACGACGCCGCGTTAATATAGGTGTGCAGTGAATTAAAAATAATGAAAAAGCTACTAACCACAGCAAAGCACTTATTTGCCAAGCAAGGTGAGGCCTAATAATAAAAGGGAGTAATGAACGAGTAATAGCGGCCACAAGCAAAAATGCAAAAGCAACAGCCATGTAATGAGGAATAGCGAGTATCCGCCCTGTATGACCATGCGATACACGCGTCATCATTGCTAAAATCATCATACCTATTGTGCCAATAGTGATTAAGTGCAGCGCATCTTTAAATTGCATTGCACTGCTATAAAAGCTAAATGCAACCATCATTAACCCTACGCCTAACGCTAAGTAGGAAAAATGTAAAGACCATAACAACGGCACTCTCAATACCTTGCTATCCCACCAACAACTAGCCCTAAGCAGGTGAAGCGCAGCAACAGTTGCAACAACTAACGCAGGATTAATCGTGTTCAAAAACAACTTGTTGATGAAAAATAAAGTGATAGCCACAATAGATAAATACATAACAGCTTTATCTATTTTAGGAGTGCGAACTTGTGCGGCTAACCCCAGACCTTTAGCGGTAAAAAATGGTAAAACGCGGCCCGCAACAATGCCAACTAGTAAAGTAATAACCAGCACTGCGGTATCAACCACACCAAGTGCAAGCTGCATGTTTTGTTGTAAAACAAGTATTAAATACAATACATTGAGCCCACAAAGCACAGCTAAAATAGCTAAAAACGGATAGTTACTTTTGCTATTGGCTTTTAATAACATATTAGCCAACGCGGTTATGGCGCCTAGCCACCAAATAACTTGTAATGTAAGTGCAGCATATAAATTAAAATGAGCAATATCTGGCAGTACTACAAAAAATGCTAAGCGCGCTGCAAGCCATATAAACGTAAGCCACATAAGGGCTTTGCCACTTATGCTCGGCACGCCTGTCCACGTTTGTGCTGCGGTAAGTAAAAAGCCAACAGCTACAACTCCTGCAAAGCCAAACAGCATTTCGTGCGCGTGCCATAATGTCGCAGGTATCGATAAGTGCCAACTTGCATGGCCTGTTAAAATAAGTAGCCAATACCCCACTGACAAAAATGCCAATAAGCCACCGCCTAAAAAGAAAGGCCTAAAAGCTAGCATCCATAACGACCATTGAGATACTTGATGAATAGCAACGCGTGCTGGCATTGGCTCAGTTAAGTTTATAGGGCGCATTATTTTATTTCCTGCCCTACACCATACTGAGCAAAAAAGTATTCAGCGCACGCTAGTGCCTCATGCAGTGAACTAAACTGTGTTTGATTATTTAAATTATTCAGCATTAGTGTGTTCATGGCGATCTCTGTAACTAACTACGTTACTTAGCTATTACACATACTGTGCCAACAAGTTTAATTAATTTAATTCAACAAGTTAAATTAAATCACTTTACAGTGTGAGTCTTTATGACCTACTATAAATTAACTCATAAAAACACAAATAGGTCATTTTGACGTGAACCAGCAATTCAACCTTACACAAGTTGCTCTAGAGCTTGCTCAAAGTACACTACACGAGCATAGCTTTGATAAATTACTAGCAACGGTTGAGCGGGTTATTCCAAGTGATGCAAGTGCGTTATTAGTGCTTCAGGGCGAACAATTAAAACCACTGGCAATTAAAGGATTAATGCCCGACAGTTTAGGCAGACGATTTAAAATAGTAGAACACCCTCGCCTAGAAGCTATTTGCAAAAGCACACTCGCGCTTCAATTTGCGCACGACTGCCCACTACCCGATCCATACGACGGATTACTATTAGCTAAAACCGGCGACATACCGGTACATGCATGTTTAGGTTTACCTCTTTATGATAAAAACGCGCTACTTGGCGTACTTACGTTTGATAGCCTTAACGCCAATGCATTTAACAGCATAAGCGCTGATACACTCAATACCTTACAAACGCTGTGTAGCGCGCACTTTAAAACGGCCTTAGAACTTGCCCATTACAAACAGCATGCACAGCACTCAAGTGCATTAGTACAAGAACTAAATCGTGAAGCATTAACACGTGACGGCGGTGAAATTATTGGTCAAAGTCCACTAATGCAAACACTTAAAAACGAAATTAAACTCGTTGCAGCATCTAACTTTAGCGTGCTTATATTAGGTGAAACAGGGGTAGGGAAAGAGCTTGTTGCACGTAATATTCACTTAAATTCAGCTCGCAAAGATCAACTGCTTATTCACTTAAATTGTGCATCGCTTCCCGAAAACCTCGCTGAAAGTGAATTTTTTGGTCATGCGAAAGGGGCTTTTACAGGCGCACAAAATTCGCGCCAAGGTAAATTTCAATTAGCTGATGGCGGCACGTTATTTTTAGATGAAATTGGGGAACTACCCCTTGCCATGCAAAGTAAACTATTACGAGTGCTACAAAGTGGCGAAATACAAACGGTAGGAGAAGACACGCCAAAGTACGTAGATGTACGCGTCATTGCCGCAACCAACAGAAATTTAAAAGAAGAAGTAGCTCAAGGTCGCTTTAGAGCCGATTTATACCATCGCCTCAGTGTCTACCCTATTACTGTGCCACCACTTAGTAAACGCGAGCACGACATAACACTCTTAGCTGGTTATTTTATTGAGCAAATAGCCCGTAAATTAGGGATAAAACAATTAAAACTAAGCCCTGAAGCGCAAGTACTGCTTAATCAGTACAGCTGGCCAGGTAACGTGCGCGAGCTTGAACATGTCATTAGCCGCAGCGCCCTAAAAGAAAAACAAAGCCAATGGCAAAATCCGATAATAACCATTACAAGCGAGCACTGTGACTTAACACCGAGTGCGCCGCAAAACTCTCTAGTAGCAAGCCAAAGTACAACCAACACCTTAATCAACCAATCTTTAAAGCAAGCTGTAGAATCGTTGCAATACAACGTAATTACCGAGCAATTAAAGAAGCATAACTACAACTGGTCAGCAGCAGCAAGAGTACTTGAATTAGATAGAGCAAACTTAGTACGCTTGGCTAAACGCCTAGGGATAGAAGTAAAAAAAACACTATAATCATTTAAAATACAGCTAACACGCTGCTAAAACTATTGATTAGCAGCTAACTTACTAAAGTGTGTTTTTAACAACCCTGCAAAAGCTTGTACTTTAGCAGTACGATGCACTAAGTGATGCGTGACTAACCATACATCGGTAGGCCAGCTTAACTCACTGTGCAATATAGGCACTAAATCAGGATATTGCGCCGCTACGTCATGTTGTAATCCGCCAATGCCTAGCCCTTTAATGATTGCACGAGTCGCTTCTGCAGTTTCAGATACTCGCAGCTTTATTTGCGATGCAGGAATGTGCTCATCAGCCCATGCAAAATAAGGCACGCGGGCATTAAAACCTGCCACGCCCGATACAAAGTTATGTTGTTGTAAATCAATTAATAATTTAGGCATACCGTATTTATTAATGTAACGTTTATTAGCGTATAAACCCGATGAAAGCTGCGCCAAATGCTGAGCAATATAATCGCCTTCATCAGGTCTTGGGCCTGCACGCACTGCAATATGTGCTTGTCCGTGATCGAGCCTTAGCCTTTTTTGTTCTAAAATAACCTCAAGCTGCACTTGTGGATGTAGCGCCTGAAATTGCTCACATACATCACCAAGGACATCCATGAAGCCACTTACCGTCGTTAGCAACAAACTACCTCTAAGGGTGCTATCGGCCGCTACTATATCGTTATGTAACTGCTCTAAGGAGCTATGGATTGTTTGTGCTGTTGCAAATAACTTGGTGCCAATTTCAGTAACCTTGTAGCCACGAGCATGGCGATGAAAAAGCCGTGCATTTAAGTTTTTTTCAAGATTATTAATTCGCCTAAGCACTGTGCTGTGGTGCACATTAAGCTCCTCGGCCGCTGCTGTTAGCGTGCCTAACCGTGCTACTTCGAACGCAACTTTAACGTCTTGCCAATCTTCAAATTTTATCGCCATGCTGCCTACCTTTTACTTATGTGCATATACGCACACAAGTGTTGCGTTTATTAGGGTTTTCTACAAGTGAAATTTTGCTACATTAGTCATGGAACTTAAAACATTAAAAGGCCACTACCATGTCAGCACCAAAAATTATCGCCCTAGCTGGAAGCCTTCGCCAAGAAAGCTTTAACCAAAAAATTATTAATGAGGCAGCACGTTTTGCTCTACAAACAGGTGCTGAAGTAGAAGTAATAAAACTAAACGAATTAAACATCCCACTATTTAACGAAGATATTGAAGCGCAAGGTACACCAAGCGATGTACAGCTTTTAAAAGATAAGCTACGTACAGCCGACGGTATTTTACTAGCAAGCCCAGAGTACAACGGCTCTATTACCGCAGCACTAAAAAATGCGATTGATTGGGCATCGCGTACAGAGCAAGGTGCTGTTCCTGCTTTTCGTAATAAAGTGGTTGCTTTGTTTGCAGCATCGCCTGGTGGGCTTGGCGGCTTACGCGGTTTAAATCATGTGCGTGATATATTAAGCGGCATTGGATCGTTAGTACTTGCCGATCAACTTGCAGTACCCGCTGTGCACACACTGTTTAATGAGAATGGGCAAATAAATGAACCTGTAACGGCTGAAAAAGTATCAGCCCTCGCTCATCAGTTAGTAAGCGTTGCAAGTAAGTTAAGATAACTTGCACGCCTAAATAACTAATTACTTTGTCGCTGCTATTTTGGCGGCGATAAAGTCGGTATGCGTTACAT
>NZ_JACJDN010000570.1:0-2565 GCF_014163565.1 Pseudoalteromonas sp. SR45-5
ATTACAGGAGCACATCTTGCTAGCATGTAGAGAATTACCCGCTATGCTTAATTTATTATAAAAACAGTAAGGCTAAATTAGGTTATGCAAAATCGTCGACAGTTTTCTCGTGTGCTATTTTCAACTAACGCTCTGTTATGTTTTGATAGCCAACAGTATCCGTGTAAATTACTCGATCTATCGTTACATGGCGCGTTGGTTACTAATTGTGATGCATTTATTGGCAGCCACAATACGCAAGTAATACTGCGTTTTACATTACCTCAAAGCGATATAGAAATAAAAATGGAAGTAGTGATTTGCCATATTGAAGCCGATCATATTGGTTTAAAATGCCATCACATTGATATAGACAGTATTACTTATTTAAAGCGTTTAATAGAGCTAAACTTAGCCGATGATGAGCTACTGCATCGCGAATTAGCGTCACTTATTAATGACTCACAATAGACTCATTCTCTTAAGTTGATTACCATAGCGCAAACTTTATAAAGCTTGTAAATATGCGCTTAAATCCTCATTTGCCTTTGGTATACCATCCTAACTACTCGTTTAGCTTTGATCCTAAGCATCGCTTTGTAATGAGTAAATTTGCACATTTATATCAACATGTTGCAGAGCTTGGTTTAATCGGCAGTAACCTAGTTGAGCCAATATTAGGCACGCCAGAGCCGCTTGAGCTTGTGCATTGCGATAATTATATCCAAGATTTATGGCACAACCGCTTAGATGAAAAAGCCATGCGTCGCATTGGTCTACCTTGGTCAAAAGAGCTTATGGCACGTACATTTACAGCCCCTCAAGGAACGCTACAGACAGCCCGCTTAGCACTTAAACACGGTATAGCGTGTCATCTTGCTGGTGGTACACATCACGCACATAATGACTTTGGTTCAGGTTTTTGTATGGTTAACGATTTGGCCTTTACCACGCAAACTTTAATTAAATCGGGTGAGGTAACTAACGTACTTATTTTTGATTTAGACGTGCACCAAGGTGATGGCACAGCTGCAATGTTACAGCATCAACCCTATGCGTATACTTGCTCTATCCATTGTGAAAAAAACTTCCCCTTTAGAAAGTCCGCTAGCGATTTAGACATTGGCCTGGCAAATAATATGAAGGACGACGAATACCTTGCCATAGTTAACGAAACACTATGTTATTTACTTAAAGAGCTAAACCCAAGCTTAGTACTTTACGATGCTGGCGTTGATATTTGGCAAGGTGATGGCTTGGGTAAGTTAGATATTAGCTGGGATGGCATAGCTAAACGTGACCATTTAGTGCTAAAACGCTGCCTTGAACACAATACACCTGTAGCTACTGTGATAGGTGGAGGTTACGATAGAGATCACCTACGCCTCGCTAAACGCCACGCTATTGTTGTTGAACAAGCTGCTGGCTTTTAGTTTGAAATGAAAATGTTAAATTATCGTTCTTGTTTAATATGTAAAATAAAAAAGAGCATATTATGAAACAGCTATTTATTACCATCACGCTAATTTTATTAAGCTTTACAGCTTACGCACAAGATACAAGCTCAGAAGCAACATATCCTAAATTGCCAACATTAAATTTACAAATGGCTGATGGGTCGCCACTCAAGATTTATTAGGTCAACCTTACGTTTTACACTTTTGGGCAACATGGTGTCCGTACTGTAAAAAGCTGCAGCCAGCACTTCAAAAAATTGATGATATGGGATTAAAAGTTATTGCCGTGAGCTTTGAAGAAGATGACGATGCTACTCCCGCTAAAGCACTTAGCGAAAGAGGTTATACTTTTAAAACAGCTGTAAAAGCCGATGCAATAGCACAGCAATTAGGTATACGAGGCACACCTACTACATTATTTGTAAATAAAGAAGGCAATGTAATTTGGCTGACTAATACGTCAAACCCAGAAGATCCAAATCTTCATTTAAATGCACGAACATTGTTGCACTCCATAGACATGGCAACTGAGTAACTTATTGCGCTTTTAACTGATTAGGTGTTAAGCCTGTCCAGCGTTTAAAGGCGCGCCGAAAGTTAGGTATATCGTAAAAAGCTAAATGTTCAGCGACTTGTTCGTTATGTTTAGCGCACAGAGTAAGTAGGTAAATAGCTTTGTGCTTATTTTGCTCATCTATTAACGCTGAAAAGCGTACCCCATTGAGTTTGAGTCTGCGCTTAAATGTAGCTGAGCTCATAGCAAAGTGCTTTGCGGTGCACTCTAAATTAGCACTTGGGTGAGAGTATAAGTATCTGCAGACGGCTTCAATAAAAGTCATGCTAACTACGCTTTTATTATGTAGCTGCGACTGCGCTTGCATAAATGGTAATTGACTCGCATGCGGGTTTTTAGCCCTTAACATGGTTTTATTTAATACCCAGCGAGTACATGGCTTATCAAAACTTACCTTTAGCCCTAAATTTTGCTCGTATTCTTGAATATGCCGAGGGCGTTTAAAAGCAAAGTCGAACTGACAATGCGGGTAACTTTCGCTCACTCGTTTAAGTAAACTATAAAATGCAGTGCTGTATATCTCTAGCACATAGTGGAAAAGGCTTTCATCAAACC
>NZ_JACJDN010000571.1:0-2549 GCF_014163565.1 Pseudoalteromonas sp. SR45-5
AAAAGACTATTATTTTATTTCTACGCGTTGAGAACGCATAACAATCTCATCATTTAATTCAATACCCAACCCTGGCTCTTCTGACACTTCAAAGAAACCATTTTTAGGTTGTGGGTCTTGTAAACATAACTCGCGGTTCCACTTTTTAATCGCATAAGTGTGGTGCTCATGAATCAAAAAGTTAGGGATAGCCGTTTCTAAGTGCAGTGATGCTGCTGTTGCAACAGGCCCGCCACATACGTGAGCTTGAATACGCACATCAAAAATATCAGCGTAATCACACACTTTTTTGGTTTCGGTAAAACCACCACATAAACCAATATCAGGTTGTAGAACATCAATACTTTGATCTTCTAAGTACGGGCGCACACCCCAGCGATTATACAAACGTTCACCACCAGCAATTGGCACATTAACTTTATCTGCTACTTTTGCATGTAATGAATGGTTTAAATAGTTAACTGGCTCTTCAAAGTACATACAGTCAAATTCTTCTGCAATTTCACCTAGCTGAATAGCTGTTGTAACACCTGGTAAACTGTGGCATTCAAAAATAATATCCACTTCGTCGCCTACTGCTTCGCGAATAGCTTGCATGCGCGCACGGTATAGCTTCATTTCAGTACGTGAAATTATTTTTGTACGATCGTAATAAGTATTGCCGTCTTTATCGTACTGAATTGGATCTACTTTTACTGCATCGTAACCTTCGGCCATCGCCTTTAAAGCCGCTTCTGCATATTCTTGCGGTTGTACTAGGGCTTTAAATTCGCTATCCCAGTCAAACTGTAATTGCGAAGCGTAAGTGCGTAGTTTGTCGTTAACTTTACCGCCTAATAACTGGTATACAGGTAAACCAAGCGCTTTACCTTTTATATCCCAAAGTGCGGTATCAATTGCGCTCATTGCAGCATATACAACAGGTCCGCCGCCTAAACCCCAAAAGCTTTCACGTAACATACGTGACCATAGTTTTTCTGTTTGAAATGGGTCGTGGCCTATTAAAAAGGCGTCGGCCATTTCTTTAATCATAGCCGCTGCAGCACTGTGACCTAAATCGTATGCAAGGCCCGCTTCGCCAACACCACTAATACCTTCGTCAGTATGAATACGTACAAACACAGGTGTCCAAGAAGGTCTATCAGGACAGTGAATATCAAATACTTCAACGCGATTTACTTTCATTAAAATTCCTTATTAACCGCTATGGGTTATTTTGCAAAACTAGGGTCAAGTCGATACGCTTTACGTAACATTGCAGGCCACGCAAGTTGCCCGCCGGTGCTGCCACTGTGTACTACGTTTGCTTGATTATAAATATTGTCGATTATAGGTTGCGGTACTTCAATCACCTCTTGCGAGCTTGATTGTAGCGCTAGTTGAATTTCACACGCTCGCTGTAAATCATAAAAGCGCATAAACGCATCGCCTACCGTTGGGCCTACTGTTAAGCCACCGTGATTTACCAATAACATATGGTTAGTGCTGCCCAAATCATCTTGCAGCACTTTTCGCTCGTCGTCGTTTACTGCAAGCCCTTCGTAACCATGATAAGAAAGCGATGGCAGTGAAAACATTGAATATTGGCTAAGCGGTAATAAACCATTTTTTTGTGTAGCGACTGCGATTGTTTCTTTAGTATGAAGGTGAATAACACAATGAGCGTCTTCGCGTACCTCGTGAATCGCACTGTGAATAGTAAAACCAGCTGGATTAATACTAAATGGCGTATCGTCAATAATGTTGCCGTCTAAGTCGACCTTTACTAAATTAGAGGCAGTTACTTCATCAAAGGTTAAACCAAACGCATTCACTAAGTAGTGGTCGGTGCCAGGCAAACGTGCTGATAAATGCGTATAGATTAAATCCCCCCAACGAAAGTGCTCTACCAGTCTATAACACGCGGCTAAATCAACACGAAGTTGCCACTCTTGTGCTGATACTTTATTTTTTAAATCGAGTTGGGGTAAATCAAACATAATGAGCCTTATAAAAACGTACATTATTAACCTGTACGAACAGATGTTTAGAAGTCTAAAGCAGTCTCTATTTTATAGCAAACACCAAACAAAACAGCCACACTATTGTGTGGCTGTTTATAAAACTAAAATACCAATTGCATTAAAATGGTATAACTGCGTAAATTATTTTACGTTAGCTAGGTAATCTGCAATTGCTTCAAACTCTTCATCAGTTACCGTTGCAACCATTGCTTTCATTGCCATGGTCATACCGTTATTACGTGCACCTGACTTAATATCTTTCATTTGCGCTACTAAGTAGTCTTTGTTTTGACCGTTTAGTTTAGGGTACATACCCATAATTGGTGCTTTACCTTCAGCGCCATGACAAGTTTGACAATTCTTAGCGGTATAAAGTGCAGCGCCATCGGCAGCTGTTGCATTAAACGAGAAGCTTGCGGCTAAAGTAATACCCGCGCCTAATAGTAGTGTTTTCATCTTGCTCATTGTATTTACTCTTCTTTTTTGACGGTTAGAAAAACTGTTCTATTGATTGTAGTAAACAATCAAATAAAAAGCATACGTACG
>NZ_JACJDN010000572.1:0-2536 GCF_014163565.1 Pseudoalteromonas sp. SR45-5
ATTGATCCCGAACATGCAAATAGTATCGAATATAAAGAATTTTGGGCCAAACTAGGTCGCGGTGAATTTGATTCAGGGGAATATTTAAGAATAGGAAAGCAGGGTCAGGAGGTTTGGATTCAAGCATCTTATAATCCAATTTATGATATGAACGGCAAGCCGTTTAAAGTGATTAAATATGCATCTGATATTACTGAACAAAAAGAGCTTGAAAAGGCATCTCGCAAAGCAGCCGATTTAGCAAATGCGCTTAAAGTTTGCCAAGCAAACGTAATGATTGCTGATGAAAACCTTAAAATAGTATTTGTGAACGACCGTGTTCAGCAAATGCTAAAAGTCCGCGAAAAAGAATTACAAACCGTATTGCCAAGCTTTTCTGTTGATAATTTAATTGGCACCTGTGTTGATGATTTTCATAAGCACCCTAATCATCAACGTGATTTATTAAAAAACCTAGATAAGCCCTATAAAGCCGAGCTACTGTTAGCAGGTGTCACTTTTACCTTGATTGCTTCACCTTGGATCAGTCAAGACGGAAAGCATTTAGGCACCATTGTTGAGTGGGAAGATAGAACCAATGAAGTTGCGCTTGAAAAAGAAATCGCTGAGCTTATTGGTGCTGCAGGTAATGGCGAATTAGATACAAGAGTTGCGGAAGATGGGAAGGAAGGGTTCTTTTTACGTTTGGCTCAAGGATTAAATAGCTTAGTTAAAATAGTTGATGATGCCGTTGCCGACACTGGCAATATGCTCGATGCGATGGCAAGTGGTGATTTATCAAAACGTATTGAAAAAGAATACAAAGGTTCATTTGATAAACTTAAACGCGACGCAAATGCTACGGCAGATAAATTAACAGAAGTGATTAATCGCATAAATTCATCGGCAACGTTAGTAGCCAGTGGTGCAGAAGAAATTTCTCAAGGTAATGCTGATTTAAGCCAACGTACAGAAGAGCAAGCCTCGTCACTTGAAGAAACAGCTTCAAGTATGGAGGAAATGACCAGTACCGTTCGTCAAAATGCTGATAACGCAAAAGTAGCAAACGACTTGGCAGAAGAAACCTGTGAAAAAGCGATTCAAGGTGGTGAAGTTGTTAATAGAGCAGTTACGAGCATGTCGGCAATTAATGAGTCGAGCAAAAAAATTGCAGATATTATCGGTGTAATAGACGAAATCGCGTTTCAAACGAATTTATTAGCGCTTAATGCCGCTGTAGAGGCAGCAAGAGCGGGTGAGCAAGGTCGAGGCTTTGCGGTTGTTGCAGGTGAGGTTCGTAATTTAGCGCAGCGCTCTGCGGGCGCAGCGAAAGAAATTAAAGAGTTAATACGAGATAGTGTAGGCAAAGTAGCTGATGGTTCTCAATTAGTTAATGAGTCGGGCGCTACACTTAAAGAGATTGTTGTGTCGGTGCAAAGAGTGACGCAAATGATTTCTGATATTACGGAGGCATCTGAAGAACAAAGTGCGGGTATTGAGCAAGTTAACAAAGCTATTTCTCAAATGGACGAAATGACGCAACAAAATGCCGCTCTAGTAGAGCAAGCCTCTGCTGCTGGTGAGTCTATGGCTGAGCAAGCTAATGAGATGCGCCGATTACTTAACTTTTTCTCAGTAGATCAGCAAGAGATGACAATGATGTCATCAACTATGCGAACTCCTGAACTATCTCATAAGCCGCAAAGCCGTTTTGTGAGTAACAAGCCAAGGGGCGATAACTTTGTAGACTCAGCTGATGAGTGGGAAGAGTTTTAATATTTAGCCTTTTTATGCCTCGTCTAATAAATAGTTACAGCGAGGCACTACTTGTTAGCATTAGGTTTAATTGGGAGCGGACAATGAAAGAGTTTTTGTGTACCGACCGCGACTTTAAGGAAATTGCCAGTTTAGTTTACAGCGCATGTGGAATTGTATTAGGGGATCATAAGCGAGAGATGGTTTATTCACGCTTAGCAAGACGTATTAGGGAGCGTAAATTAACTGATTTTAAAGCTTACTTAGAGTATCTGAATAGTCATAAAGATCAGGAGTTTGATGCCTTTATTAATGCAATAACAACGAACTTAACGTCTTTTTTTCGTGAAATACATCACTTTGAATTTATAAAATCTGAGCTTGTACCTGCTCTTTTAAAGGCAAATAAAAACAGTAAGCGAGTAAGAATCTGGTCTGCAGGTTGCTCCACAGGGGAAGAGCCTTACAGTTTGGCGATGACTTTAAATAACGCATTTCCGAGCAATTGGGATGTAAAAATACTAGCAACCGATTTAGATTCTAATGTATTGGCAAAAGCACAAAAAGGTATTTACACCGCAGCGAATGTTAATGGCTTAGATGACGTGCAACTTAAGCGTTGGTTTTTAAAAAGCAAAGACGGTGAAAATTATAAAGTTAGAGATAAACTAAAAGAGTCTATTTCTTTCAAGCGTTTAAACTTATTACAAGACTGGCCAATGAAAGGATCATTTGATCTTATTTTATGTCGTAATGTTGTTATTTACTTTGATAAAGAAACAAAAGATCAGCTTTTTAAGCG
>NZ_JACJDN010000573.1:0-2530 GCF_014163565.1 Pseudoalteromonas sp. SR45-5
TATGGCGTTCAAACACGCGTAGCATAAAGCGTTTTACGTCGCTTGCGCCCAATTTATGTAAGTTAAGAATACGTCTAAATATTTCTTTATAAATAGAAGAGTCTTGTACATTGTTAAGCGGGATCATTTTTAGGTTAATGTCGCCGTCAAAAGGCGTTGCGCCGCCAGTAAGTAGCGCGTTTAACTCTTGTGCTTTAAGCTCAATAGGGTTGTAGTTAAGCGATTTTAAATGGTTGAACAGCTTGGTAAATTTAATAATAGTTTTACCTTGCGTGTACTGCTCTAAATCAAGCTTTCCTTGATAACAAAAGTACTGATGCGCGTAACCGGCAATTTTACCAAGGCCTGCCACGCCTATTACTACCGAGCCATGAGGCAAGTTAGCTTCTAGTAAAATGTACGACTGATCGGATGAAAAATAAAACTTACGGGTTTCATCTAAATCGTGTCCGTCCCATTCTGTTAAGCGTAAATCGTTAATAAGCGGAAACTGCAGGGCGTTAATAACCGAGCTTTTACCGGTGTTATTGGGCGCGCAAATAGAGCTGCTTTTATCAAGCGGGATCACACATTTTGCATAGCCTGCGGTGTTAAGTAGGGCGAGTTTGCTTAGTCCGTATAGATTTTTCATTCCTCGTCCTCTGTAATGTAGGTTTCTTCGTTTACTTCCATGAGTGCATCTATGTAGCGGTGAATTGGTGCTTGTAGCATAAAGCCGCCTTCTACTTCACGGGCTAAACCTAAGCGCACCATGCGCAGGTAAACGTCTTTACGCAAATCCGATCCCGAAAATATCTCAAGCTGATCAAACAAATGTTTGTTAATTTGCACCAGCGTTTGCATAAGCTCTAAATCGTTTACGTCGTCAAACAATGCGCGCATTGGGTCTTTACCCGTATTGGCGTAGTGCTCAATTAAAATGTAAATGGTGAGCGCGATAGCGCGAGATATTTTGCCCATATTTGGCGTACTTTCGTCGCTACCAAAATAATAAAAGCCACGGCTGTCGTGTTTTAAATCGTTACCTAGGGCGGTAAATAGGGCGGTGTAGTCTTCTATGTGTTGGTCAAGCTCTTGCCACATTACGTTGTCTTGCTCGCAAATGTGATAACCCGCTACTAATTTTTTATTAATGGCTTGTAGATGGGTTAGCTCGTCTAAGTTTATGTGTGTCATGGTTTATTTACCTGCCTTTGAATCTGGCTGAGGCTCTGAATTAAATGGATATAAAGAAAAGTGCTGACCGGCAATTTTTACGCGGGCTTTTTCATCGCTTTGAATTATTTTAATATCGCTGTCGCTGACCAATTTTTGATACAAAAATAGCATTTCGTCGGCATCGAGATCTGGATAGCTTTCGTCTAAAAATTGCAGCAAGGGCTGCGGCTTTTTGCGTTTTTTATTAAAGCGCTTAGCAAAGCTGGTTTTAACATCGTTGTAGTCAGGAATATTAGGCGTAACAAATGCAGGCACGTCTTGCTGGTCAGGCAATTGGTATTCTTCGTGTTCAAATTCAACCAAGCTTGCCATGTAAGCCACAATATGGCGTTGCTGACCAAGCGAATATCGCTGCGCGTCGCTTACAAAATGTGGTTGCACAGCACTTAGCATATTGTCTACGCCATTTTTACGTACAAGCCCAAGTACTTGGGCTGCTTGGCGAGTAATTAAGTTATTACGGCGTAGCTCCTCGCGCAGTGGCATAAGCATATCGGCACTTTTACGTAAGCTTTCTCGGCCCATTAAATGCATTTCGAGTATACGGGTACGTAATTGCTCCAGCATACGTTTGTCGTTATACGCTTTACCTGAGCGCTCAATGTGCAGTATTTGCTTACTTATTTGCTCTTCAATGAGGGTAAAACATGCATGAAACTCACCACGAATATCAACCATTTCAAGCATTGGCTCTATGTATTCGTCAAAGGCTTCTATTACCGCTTTATAACGCTTTTGCAGCGATTGCACTGCATTATTTGATTTGGCTTGTTCAACAATATTTAAAATAGCGTTTTCGTTGTGCGTATAGAGCTTCATTATTTTACGCACCCGATCATCCATAATGCGGCTGTAGCGTCGTAAGTCGTCAAAGTCTTCTATTTCGCCAGCGTTATCTAGGCGGTTACCTAAACGAGCAAGGTCCTCTACTAATACGCTAATTTCTTGCGCTAAACCTAAATGCTCTTCTTGCAGTAAAAAAGTAGCAAAATCAGCAATAGCACGATTTATTTCAAGCTGAGAGGATTTAGCCAGTGGAATTAAAATATCTTGGTTTAACAAACGATTTGTTTCTTTATAAATGCGTTCGTTTGACCACGTAGGCTGCTTTTGCTTAATCGCGTTTTGTACGTCTTTTAGGCTAAAGTCAGCCATTTTAAAACGTTTAAATAATAGCTCTAATACACCCCAATGTTCGGTTATGGTGTTTAGCAGCTTTTTAGCTGGGATCATAAGGGGTTACAACATCCTAGTATTTTATTATTGAGTTCTTTTAGAAGACTCATTATTACGTATTTTTAATTAATCTTGT
>NZ_JACJDN010000574.1:0-2527 GCF_014163565.1 Pseudoalteromonas sp. SR45-5
CATCTTCTAGTAAATCTTTACTGCCAGCGGCATCGCGCGCTAAATCGTCAACTATTTCGTTGTATTTATTGCCGCTATGCCCTTTAACCCACTTCCAAGTTACATTGTGCTCGCTACAGGCTTTATCTAAGCGTTTCCATAAATCGACGTTTTTAACCGGCTTTTTAGCTGATGTTAACCAGCCACGTTTTTTCCAGTTAGTGATCCACGATTCAATGCCTTGCTTAACATATTGGCTATCGGTTGTTAGGTTTACATCGCATTCTCGAGTGAGTGATTCTAGGGCTACAATAGCCGCGAGCATTTCCATTCGGTTATTTGTTGTGAGTTTATAACCTTGGCTCATTTTTTTTTCGTGGCCGTTATAAATCATAAAAATACCATAACCGCCGGGGCCTGGATTACCTAAACATGAGCCGTCGGTGTAAATCTCTACGGTTTTTTGCACTGTTTTACCTTGATCTTATGTACAATAAAGTGATTATAGAAAGATACCAGAATCAGGCTAAATTCGATATGGCACGTAGACAAATAGTTTTAGATACAGAAACCACCGGCATCGACCCTAAACAAGGGCACCGTATTATAGAAATTGGTTGTGTGGAGTTAGTAAATCGCCGTTTAACAGGCAATAACTTTCACGTTTATATAAACCCACAACGCCCAAGCGAAGAAGAAGCAATCGACGTTCACGGTATCACTAACGAATTTTTACGTGATAAACCGTTATTTCATCAAATTGCCCAAGAGTTTTTCGACTATATTGAAGGGGCAGAGTTAGTTATTCATAACGCGCCGTTCGATATTGGCCATATGGATAATGAATTTGCACTACTTAATCAGGGCTATCCTAAAACAGAGACTTTTTGTCAAGTTCTCGACACGCTTAAAATGGCGCGTGACTTGCATCCAGGTCAAAAGAACAATCTTGATGCATTATGTCGTCGTTACGATGTAGATAACGCAAAGCGAACACTTCACGGCGCGCTACTGGATTCTGAAATTTTAGCCGATGTTTACCTTGCCATGACGGGTGGTCAAACAAAGCTGAATTTGAATCAAAACAAAGATGACGGCAGCGAGCAACAGAAAGGCGGTATAAAGCGTTTAAATAGCGATAGAGCCCCATTAGTTGTATTGCGAGCAAGCGACGCTGAGCAAAGCGCACACGAAGCACGATTAGATCTTGTAAACAAAGAAGGCGGCCAATGTATATGGCGCGCAGAATAAGGCGATTTAATGAAAACGATGTATTTTGTAACAGCGTTATGTGCCGCTAGTTTATTTACTGGCAATGCATATGGCGTAAAACAAGTAGAAGTGCTCAAGCGCGATGGGCATCAAAATGAGATCCCTTTACTTGATAATCGTTTTCGCATAGATAGCAAAATAGATGAAATAACACTGCTGTTTTTTAGAAAATCAGGTGCACCTGCTGTTATTTTAGTGCGGCCCGATGGCAGTAAGTACTTTGCTACTGACTCAGTTAAAAACCCTAACTTAGATTGGTTTGACGAACTCACCTACGATTTAGTTACCATAAAAAAACCTATGGCGGGTCCTTGGCAAGTAATAGGCAGTATTTTACCCAACAGCAGAATAGTTGTATTAGGCGAAATATCTCTTGAGGCAGAGCCTCTTCCTTCAATGTTGTTTAGGGGGGAGACAATAAAAATCACCGGGAAAATACTAAACGACGGTGAGCCAATTAACACAAACCTATTTAGGGATGTTGTGAGCCTTAATGTTGACTTTGTAAGTACCAACAATGAAAACTTTGCTAACTTTGGCGCAGGCATTCAAGAAGTAGCGGAATTTAAAGACGATGGACGTGGATTTGATGAGCGTCCTAAAGATGGTGTGTTTACCGGCGAGTTTACTTTAGATTTTCCTGCGGGTGAATGGACACCAGAGCTTTACGTGGCAACACCTCTGCTGCAGCGCCGCATTGTGCAAAATACAATAGAAGTGCACGAGCCACCTTTTATAACCGATGTCGCGTTAGCAGAACAAGACACAGACGAGCATCTGTTAACTATAAATATAGACCCAAGTATTGTTAAGCCAGAGACAGTCATCATCCAGGGAAAAATCTACTATCCCAATAACGAAGAGCAAATGTTTACCATAGATGCTGCAGCTAAAGACTCACGTCAGCTTAGTGTTAAAAATTATGATTGGGGTAGATATAGTGTTGAACTGTCTGTTTTTGGCACTAATATTAATGGCCGTGAATTTATGGCAACGCTACCAACGTATAAATTTGAGATAGAACGACCCATAGAAGCGGTGCCCGAAATTGATTCGGCAACAATTATTACCCCAGATAAAATGATTGAGAGTGAACTAGCTGAAGAAAAAATGGCCACCTCGACAATTATTAGTTTAATTGTAGGCTGCAATACGCTCATTTTATTACTCGGATGGTTGTTAATTCGTATATTTGTTCAGAAAAAACCGATTAAATTTAAAGTGAAGCTGCCTTTTTTAAAGAAAAAGAAAACAAGTGAAGGTGATGTTGCCGACA
>NZ_JACJDN010000575.1:0-2527 GCF_014163565.1 Pseudoalteromonas sp. SR45-5
CTTCAAAATAAAGTGGTTCGCGTTCTTTTTTACCCACTTCATTCATTGTCTCTGCATTGAATAGTCGACCATTGATCATGGTGTAATCTACTTTATCCGAATCTCGAATATTTTTAAGCGGATCGCCATCTATAACCATTAAATCAGCCAGTTTGCCCACTTCAAGCGAGCCTACGTTTTTATCAAGCCCTAAATACTTAGCCGGATCGAGTGTTGAAGCACGTATTGCCTCAAGCGGTGTCATTCCGCCTTGTGCGAACATCCACATCTCCCAGTGTGCACCTAAGCCTTCACGCTGACCGTGCGCACCTAAGTTAACTAATACACCTAGGTCTTGCAGCTCAGCAGCAACGCGTGCGTTATTAAAGTGATTATAGTGATGATCGGGCGCTTTAATGCGGCGCATAGAGCGTGGTAATAATTGATTTTTTGGCACAAATTTACTTAAACGCGGGTGATTCCACACATCAGTTTTATCGTACCAGTAGTTCTCACCCCAAATGCCACCATAAGCCACTACAAGTGTTGGTGTGTAACCAACATCACTTTGCGACCATAACTGCTTTATATCGTCGTATATGTTCTCTACAGGGATTGAATGCTCAATACCTGTGTGTCCATCTACAATCATACTTAAGTTATGTTGTAATAATGAGCCACCTTCAGGGACAACCATCATTTCAAGTTCACGGCCTGCTTCAATAACTTGTTGGCGCTGCTCTCGGCGTGGCTGGTTATACGATTTAACACTAAACGCCCCTACTTTTTTAAGGCGCTCTAAATGAAATTTAGCATCGTCTAACGAGTCAATATGCGACGTATAACCTGGCATATTTGCGCCATATAAAATAGTACCGGTTGAGAAAATACGCGGGCCAACAATCATGCCTGCCTTTTGCATTTCGCTTGCGGTAAATATTTCAGAGGTATCGTTTGATGGATCGTGAATTGTAGTTACACCCAGCGCTAAACCTGCAAAGTTTTTCCAGTTTTGCTCAGGTATAATTTCACCGCTTGCTTGCGAGCCATGTGCATGAGCATCAACAATACCAGGCATAATTGTTTTGCCTGTTACATCAATAACCTCAGCACCTTTAGGGATGCTTATCTCGCTGGCTGTACCAATTGCTTTGATATGCTTGCCATCGGTGATGATTACACCATTTTCAATAACCTTTTCGCCGTCCATAGTAATAATTTTTGCACCAGTGAGCGCAATCATGCCTTTAGGCTCTGCCATTTTTTTACTGAAACCGATATTATCGCCACTTTTCACTTTAAAGTCGGCATCTTCGGCTTTGTTAATGGCAAACATCCCCTCAAGGCTTGCATGATAAAGTTCAGGCCCTAATGTCCAATAAAGCGTGTTGCTCTTAGCACTCCAGCTAATGTTTTCACCAGCACGTACCGATAACTGCTCTATTGGAAATTGACTGTCTTTAGGCCCAATATTAATTGTTTTACCACTTTGAACAAACGGCGTTACAAATACTTTAAATCGCTCAGCAAAAGCGAGGTATTGCCCATCTGGTGATACTCTAAATTCTGTCGCATGTTCTGACTCGTACAGTTTGCGAACTTTTTTACTTTCAAGCTCAACTACGCTAAGCGTTGGTTTTGGCCAAGGACTCATTATAAAAACGCGATCGTTTGCATCTCCAAATTGTGGTTGATAACCACTTTTTGAAATAAGCTCACTTTTACCGCCTTTTTCGCTTACGCTATAAACCCCCGGATTAAGTGACCACTTAGGGTTTAAAATACTGCCGCCAGTGGCTTTTCGATAAACAACCGTTTTACCATCTGGGCTAAACGTTGGTTCTACGTACTTGCCAGGCTCTTTAGTAACTGTATCACCACGACCACTGCGCGCAGACACAACTCTCACTGACCCTTGTTTGTTATCATCCCATGTGGTGTAAACTATTTTTTTACCATCGCGAGAGTACTGTGGAAATAATTCGTAATGATCTGTTTGCTTTGTTAAACGCTTAATTTTACCCGACTCTAAATCACGTTTATAAATATGTCCAAGCGCTTCAAAAATTGCCGTTTCGCCATCTGGGCTTACTTGCACATTACGCAGCATTTTTACATCAAACTCATCAGTATCTAAGTTTTGTGTAAAGCGCACCGCTTTTTGAATTTTTTTACTTGTTTGCACTTTAAAAGGAATGGTTTTAACAGATTTCTCTGCAACATCTAGCTTGTGAATTGTGCCACCAGCCCAAAACACCAGTTCTTCGTTATCTGGTGTCCATGCAATGGTTGGGTATACACCATGAATAGCCCATGTTTCTTGCATATCTCGCTCAAGCTTATCGTAAAGCTTAGTGTGCTCACCGCTGGTTAAGTCATATAAATAAAGACTAGTTTGAAAATCATCACGCTTTATATAAGCCAGTTTTTTTCCATCAGGTGACGGTGTAGGCCTAATAGCACCGCCCATCGTATCGATTATGGTTTCAATTTCACCCGTTTCACGGTCGTAGCGCTTAATTTTATAAATGCCCGCTACAGAATCCTT
>NZ_JACJDN010000576.1:0-2526 GCF_014163565.1 Pseudoalteromonas sp. SR45-5
CAAATAAAATACACAGCGTTGTTCCACATACTAAAAATTTTAATGTTAGTTTTTCTGAGCACAAACCTAAAATTTTATTGTTATGTGGATCATTAAGAGCGCGTTCTTATAGTAAGTTGGTAATAGAGGAGAGTGCACGTTTATTAACGTATTTTGGTGCTGAGGTTAAAATTTTTAATCCTGAAGGTTTACCTCAAACCGATAGTGAAGATGAATCACACCCTAAAGTACAAGAGTTACGAGATTTAATGCTTTGGTCAGAAGGGCAAGTATGGTGCTCTCCAGAACGTCATGGCTCAATGACGAGCATATTCAAAAACCAAATTGATTGGATACCACTCAATTTAGGTGGTGTAAGGCCAACGCAAGGTAAAACACTCGCAGTGCTGCAAGTTTGTGGTGGATCGCAATCATTTAATGTAGTGAATCAACTACGAGTATTAGGGCGTTGGATGCGTATGGTAACAATACCAAATCAGTCCTCAGTGCCACAAGCTCATTTAGAATTTGAAGAAAATGGGCGCATGAAACCCTCTCCACTTTATAATCGGATTGTTGATGTTATGGAGGAGTTGATAAAATTTACTTTGTTATTACGAGATCAAAAAGATTACTTTGTAGATCGTTATTCTGAACGTGTGGAATCTGCAGAAGAACTTAGCCAACGCGTTAATCAAAGCTCTATTTAGGACAGAACAATGGGATTATTTGAACGTTATCTTTCTGTGTGGGTAGCCTTAGCTATTACTTTTGGTATTGTAGCTGGTTCTATAATGCCAAGTGCATTTAGCTTAATTGCTGGTTTTGAATATGCCCATGTAAATATTGTAATCGCAGTACTTATTTGGTTGATGATTTACCCAATGATGGTGCAAATTGATTTTTCATCAATTAAAGATGTAGGTAAAAAACCAAAAGGGTTAGTGCTCACTATCGTTATTAATTGGCTTATAAAGCCCTTTACTATGGCGCTACTAGGCTGGTTATTTTTTAAGGGTATTTTTGCCGATTTTGTTGACCCACAAACAGCTACAGAATATATAGCTGGTATGATTTTGTTGGGTGTTGCGCCTTGTACCGCTATGGTGTTTGTGTGGAGTCAATTGACAAAAGGCGATGCTAATTACACCTTAGTGCAGGTATCAATAAATGACATAATTATGATTTTTGCCTTCGCACCTATTGCAGGGCTATTACTTGGTGTGACTGATATTACTGTACCTTGGGATACACTGCTATTATCGGTGGTATTGTATGTACTTATCCCGCTGGTGGCCGGTGCTGTTACCCGTAAAAAGCTTGATAAAGAAGATGACCATACGTGTTTAAATAACTTTTTAAAGGTAATGAAACCTTATTCTATTATTGGCTTACTCGCGACAGTAGCGCTATTGTTTGGTTTCCAATCGCAGATATTAATAGAAAAACCAGAGGCAATAGTTCTTATTGCAATCCCGCTTTTAATTCAAACTTACGGTATTTTTGCGATTGCTTATATTGCAGCTAAAAAAATGGGGCTTGCACATAACATAGCGGCGCCTGCATGTATGATTGCCACTTCAAACTTTTTTGAGCTAGCTGTTGCGGTTGCTATTTCATTATTTGGTTTACATTCTGGGGCTGCACTTGCCACTGTGGTGGGAGTGTTGGTAGAAGTCCCCGTAATGCTAAGCTTGGTATACTTTGCAAATAAAACCCGCCATTGGTTTAATTAAGGCGGTATGCAGCATAATCTCTGCTGGCATACTTTTTAAAATGATCTGTCGATGGCTTTCATCTATTTACAGAATAAAGGGCATAGCTGTTTATTTTTGTAAGTTCTCGTTTATCTGAGTGTTTTTTGTTTAGTACTATTAATAAACGTTTAAACTTAGTTTGCAGCCTTGTGCTTCTATAGATATTGAACAACACTTTAGTTATCAATATAACGAGTGGCAGGCTATGCAAAAGAGTAAACTCTGGCTTTTAAAGTACTTCAAAGGTATCTCTTTTGTTTTTTTTTTGATGATACTTATTAGTTTTAATTTCATTTTAAATGATGCATTACATCAAAAAGCACATGTTTCTGGGCAGCAGTTTGTTAAACGCGTTTATGAATTAAATTTATCTCCCTCTATAAATAATGAAGTGTTGGTCGCATTAGCTAAAAATGAAGGCTTTAAGTTAGAGCTGCAAAATTCTTCTGATCACTTTAGGAACTTAGTAAATTTAGAACGCGAAGTTTTTACTTTTAAAACGTTAAGTTTGAGCCTTTATCACTATCCAGTGTGGGTAACACAAAGCTACTTATTTATATTTTTGAATCTGATTATATTAGGCGCTGCTAATTGGTCTTATCGCTGGTGGAGCCTGTTAAAAGTCAACCGTAAAGTAATGCTTAAAAATACAGTTATACAGCCGACTAAAATTATTCAACAAAGGTATAAAAATACTCAACTAATCGAACAGGCAAAAAAATGTGATTTAAGTTCTTTGTATGGAGTTAATACTGCATCACATAACTTATTTTTACTTATTGAGTGTGAT
>NZ_JACJDN010000577.1:0-2521 GCF_014163565.1 Pseudoalteromonas sp. SR45-5
CTCAAATGAGCCTTTTATACAATTTCAAGGTAATCTCAAAGCGACATTAAAATAATGGCGGCTAAATAAGCACTACTTAATTGCTTTTTTTACTTCTCGCCAATCTATTATTTTAAAGTTTTGAGGCTGCTGTGGCATACGATTATAACCATCTTGTACAACTAAAATACCTTCAGGATAACCCGGAAGAGACTTAGATGTTACTGTTAACCCGTCGGTTTCTGATGAGCCATCAATACCATTAACCAAATCACTTATTACACTAAACTTACCTGCAAACTCTAAGCTAGGTGTTTTAATGCCCGCAGTACCATTCTTTACTTTATACAGTACGTAGCTGTTATCACCTTGGCTCGAAACAACTAAATAACGTGTTTTGTCGCTGTGGTAAATTTCCATACCTTCAACATCATCAACAAGTTGCTCATTTATACCTTGCAGCATAACCGGTGTACTGCCTGCCGTTGGCTCTGCACCTATAAACCAAATACCGGCATCTTCTTCGCCTACAAATAATTGTCCTAGTTCATCATCTGCACTACAGCCTTCTGGTTGGCTTGGTAGGTTAAACTCGCGAACAAGTTTACCTGTTATTTTTTCGTTATTCTCACTGATTTTATATTGCTGATATAGCCCCGATTTATCATTTACAAATACATAGTTCCCCGTATTTGACGAGTACATACATAAGCCATAAATTTCATCAAGATTGGTAGGAATATCAGCAATGTACTTCACACTATTATTAGCTTGTACTGAAAATACACTAATACCGTTAAGCGTTCGGTTACTGGCAGTTATTAATGTATTGGTACTGTTTTTAATCGTGCTATTTTGTCGCAGGTCTACGTTATTTAAACGGCCAACTTCAAGTGACTGTTCAAGCTTGCCATTTAGGCTGTATACCATTAGTCCACGGCGTTTATCGGTGCCTAAAATTAAGCTGTTTGCTGCATCTTTAGGGTTAACCCAAATTGCCGGATCGTCTGCTGCATCACCAAACGCTTGTACGGGGGCAGTTTGTGCACTTGCCTTTATTTGAGTAATTGATTGGGGGCTGGTTTTTAATGATTTTATGATAGGTGTTACAGGTAGTGTACTTTTAATATAAGCGCCTGTTTCGTCGTTATACAGCACTGCCGTTGCCGCGTTGTTACTTGTGTAATTTACCGCTACCGATTCCAAGCTCAAGTCACCATTTAACATCCAGTTATTAAGCATTTTACTAATTGGATCATAAGCATACACAGTATTGTTTTTGGTACTAGTAAACCAGATAATACCATCTTGCGAAGCTGAAATAGCTCCTAGTTCACTGTCTAACTTTCCAAAGGGGGCGACTAAAGCAATCGGTTTTTTATCTGCTTGCGATTCCGCGTTCGCGTTTATTGCCCAAATGCCTACTTCGCTTTCACTTACATATAAGGTATTTGTTGTTGTACTTACAGCACAATCCGACGCCTCACTAACGCCAGAAAATTCACGTACATTTACGTTAACCGCTTTATTATTCGCTGTATCAAAAATAATAGTTTCGGTAATTAGCCCGCGTACATCAGGTACAAATGCCGATATTGATTCACTCGCTTTATTAGCAAATAAACACACCGTATCGGGTTGTGCTTGTGGTGGGTTAATGCGGGTTAGTTCAATTGTATCCCAGCCACTTTGAGTGTGCTCAAGCTTAAATATAACAACGTTATCTTGATTGTTATCAATAGTTGCAACCAAAAATGAGTGTGCTGTTAGCTTAGTGACAGCAAGCGCTTCAAAGTTACCTTTTTTTATAATGCGGCTTTGTTGCGTTTCACTTTCAACTAACACTAAGCCTTTGCTTTCGCTTGCTAGCAACCAATTGTTATTATTTAACCATGCCGCTTGTGAGCCTTGCATGTTATCTGTTGGACCAAATTCAGTACTATTAATGACTATTTTATCGGATGTGTTTTTTACTGCCGTATTTGTAGCCATATTACTATTGCTACACGCACTTAATGTACTAAGCACTAAGCTACTTACAATTAAGCTAATAGATGTTTTTAATTTAAAGTTCATGTTGTAACCCTTTATTGGTCAAAGCGCTTTTGAGTGCTGTAACGCACTTCGCCTTTATAGTTAATAGCCGTTGCTTTTAGTGCTTCATTGTTAATCGAAAAGCTCAAAAATCCTGGAGTAGCTTCTGCAAAACGCGTAAATTCACGTTGTTTTACGTAACGCGCTTCGCTACCACCACCAGATACAAAGTGGTCGAGTTTACTGCCATCTATTTGGTTATGTTGTAGGTCATGTTCGTGTCCTGCTACGTATGCTTGCACACCATTTTGCTCAAATATGGGCTCGAGTAAATTACGTAAACCTTCAGTAAGTCCGTAA
Source organism: Pseudoalteromonas sp. SR45-5 (assembly GCF_014163565.1). Classification (NCBI taxonomy): domain Bacteria; kingdom Pseudomonadati; phylum Pseudomonadota; class Gammaproteobacteria; order Alteromonadales; family Pseudoalteromonadaceae; genus Pseudoalteromonas; species Pseudoalteromonas sp. SR45-5. Next base: position 2,374 of record NZ_JACJDN010000577.1, read on the forward strand.
CGTTTTCCACTGCTATAAAGTGGGTGATGACCAACCACTATTTTCCATCGTGCCTGGCTATTTGATAGTTGGCTATCTAACCATGTTAATTGCGCTTGGCTGTTTTGCCCTTGAGTTGCTTTGTATTTTTCGCGTGTTTTGTATTCAG
>NZ_JACJDN010000578.1:0-2521 GCF_014163565.1 Pseudoalteromonas sp. SR45-5
CTTTGAGCCAAGCTTTATCTAATTTAACATTGTTTGAAATATTTTTAGAATAATTAAAATAAAACTTTCGAAGCTCATTAATTTCAGGCTTTTGCCCTTTAACATCTACTAACTCTAAAAGTTCAACTGAATCCTCAGGTATAGATATATCTGAATCAGAGAAAAAATCACTAGTCTCTTTACCCAACATAAATATTGGCTTTATATTTTTTGCTTGCAGTACTGATGCATACGGGTAAAGGCTATCAAAGTTACTTTGAAGTTTATCCCTTTGACTAATTTCATTTTCCCTATCACCATGGAAGTAAGATTTAAAGTAATCCGCAACTACTTCACAAAATTCTTCATAATCAGTATCTAATCCGGAACCCTGAACATTCTTTAAGTTGCCTAATATTTCATCTAATTCGATTTCTTTGTTTTTATGAATAGCTCTCCAAAAATCAATATCTCTCAATAAAGTCTTTGTAACGATTGACCGAAAAGTTCTTCTGTATGAATTTCCTGAATTCTTTAATGGTAGGAATTCACTCAAACGATTAATTCCACCGAGACAGGTACACCCTTTTCCTAAAGCATCATAAAATAAGCCATTGTAAATAGTTTCTTTTATCACACTATCAATAAAAGCATTGATTTTATCAATTTCAATAAATGGCCTACTGCTCCATTTAGAGTTAGTTAACTCGGAAATGAACTTTGCTAACTCTTCAACATAACTATCAAGAAACGCTGTGCTACCTTCTTGTTGAGACTTCGCTAAAGAAACCCACTTTTTCAATTCTGTAAGTTCAAAAACTGTACTCTGATCAATTCCAGAAACTTGCTCAAGAGTTGGTTTTACTTCAGCAATAAACATTAAACAAAAGAAATTCCCTTCTCGGTTTCGCTCATGTGCTAAATCTGAAAAGGCGTGCTTTTCAAAATCAATCAGTCGATAATGTTCATGGTTTTCTACAGCAACTATAAAACCATCATCAGATCCTAAATCAGCAATAGGAAAATCATCTGAGTCATAAATATTCAATAGAATTTCACTGACTAAGTTTGTGTCAAATTCTTTGAGAATAAGTCTACCTGGGACACCATCACCTCTTAAAGAGCTTGTCCAATCATTATATTCACTTTTAATAATTTCATAAAAATATTTTGCTAGTGATCTCATACCGAATCTTCCCTGTATGGATTAATTACATAACTGCATGCATCTGATAAATGTCGCAACATTCCCATTTGATACAGTAAACTTGCTAGGTTTTTTGAGTTTAAATTTAAGTCTCTTTGAATTAATTCTCGTTCGTCCCCGGGAGAAACATCTACAAAAATTGCATATTTAATTCTCAGCTGCTTTACAAAATTACTAAACTCCATTCGTTTATCATTGCCAAGAATTGTCACAACTAAGGAATGAAGAAAGTCTTCGGTTAAAACATACCTATAACTTCGTGTATTTTTCTTTGATAAGAAGCCTATTTCTCTAAAACAAACGTTCGGATAATTTGATATATGGCTGCTTAAATAGGACTCGGCATATTGAAGTTCATCTCTAGATTTTTTCTCTACTTCGGCTTTATCTTCTGAATCAATCTCCTTTACATATAGATCTATAATTTCAGAAGCTCTTATCGAGAGGGTTCTCTTTAGCTTATTTCGTTGAGTTGAAATACTTTGAATAGACGATTTCCTAATACTATTTGTCGTCTTTGAAAGTACCTCAACCAAGTAAAAAGGTTTTTTAAGTTCAGAGGGGCTTAAAGTGTTATGATAGGTCTCACCTATGGATAAAATATAATTACCAATATGGTAACCTACCAAATCGATCATAACTTTAACTTTATCTAACCTTTCTAGCTCCAATGATAATATTTTTGAGAGATCCACAGCGAAATCTGTAAATATTGGCAAATTTTTATAGGGTAAATAGCCTAAATCTTTACGGCTTTCTTTTGCTAATGGTATTCTTTCTTCTTGACGTACTAAAAGATCCGCAATTTTAGAAAATGAGTTATCTTGTACTCCAAGCCAAGACTCAAAATGTTTTTCGAGCTTTTCGCATACCCCATCATTGGCTCTACACAACATTAGATATGCCAGTTCTCCGCTTCTACAAAAAAACCGTCGGTCCTCTGTAGCCCTTTTATTGTCGAAATCACACCAAATGTAATCTGTGGAGATAGGGTAAATAAATTTTGATGACCATCTCTTTTTAGATAAGGGATCAAAAGTTAATGAGCTTAAAATTTTTATCGAATTATAAAAGCTTTCAAAAGAAGTAAAACTATTTTTAATATGCTCTATATCTTCTTCTTTGAATTGGAATAGCTCACCTTCAATACTTCTTAAATATTCAAATTGACGACACCACTTATCTTCTTCTGAAAGTTCTGAGTGAACAATAGTTTCAAGGATTTCATTTTGGTAAATCAAAATTCTTAACTTAAAGAAATATCGATGCTTGAAGTAAAGAGTTTCATTTTGTGCTGAAAATATAGAATCTATAAACCCTGCTTTTTTTGCTTGT
>NZ_JACJDN010000579.1:0-2517 GCF_014163565.1 Pseudoalteromonas sp. SR45-5
CTGGAAGAAACGTTACGCGAAGAGTTTTTTGAAAAAATTGAAAAGCTAGAAGATGCATTAATAGAAGCGTTAATTGAGCTGCCACGCTGGAAGCGCGAATCAAAAGAAAAACAGCGTAATCTTAAAAAGTCGACTGCAGAGCAGGCCACAAAACCGCTTTTAAAAGATTTAGAACATAAATATGCAACTCATATTGGTGTACTGCGTTATTTAAAAGATATACGCGTTGAAATTATAGACGCGGTACTTGAGTGGCTCGATGACGAAGACGAAAGCGAAGAAAGCAAAGAAGACTTTGATCGTAAAGGCATGCTTACCGACTTTTTTGCACCTAATATTTTAGTTGAGTTTAAAGAAGACGATGCAGCACCCGTGGTGTACGAGCCCAATCCAACATTTGGTAATATATTTGGTAAAATTGAGTATTCCACATCGCAAGGGTCTTTAATTACCAGTTATCGCTCTATTCAGCCGGGAGCATTGCACCGTGCTAATGGCGGTTATTTAATTATGGATGCTGAAAAGGTAATGGCTAACCCTCAAGTGTGGGATGGTTTAAAACTTTCGCTTAAAACGCATCAAATTAAAAACGACTTACCGTATCAAGATAGCTCAGTAGGTAGTAGTTTTACACTTCGCCCGCAGCTTATACCGCTTGATGTAAAAATTATTTTATTAGGCTCGCGCGAACTGTATTACACCATAGGTGAATACGATGAAGAGTTTGCAGAGTTATTTAGAGTATTAGCTGACTTTGATTACTACTTACCAAGTAGCGATAAATTACAGTACCAATTTATAACTAAAGTTACCGAGTACTGCGAGCAAACATTAAAGTGCACTACCACACAAGCAGCTATGGTGCGTTTACTTAAGTTTAGCTACCGCCAAGCAGAGCATCACAATAAGCTTTCTGCGCGCTTTGCTGATGTACTTGAATTAGTTGCAGAGGCAAGTTACTACGCAAAACAAGATAAATTAACTGTTGTAGATGCGCATCATATTGATGAAGCCATTGAAGGTAAGCAATACCGTACCGGCCAAATTAGTGAAAACATGCTAAGCGATATAAAAGAAGGTCACACACTTATTGCAACCGACGGCCAAGCCATTGGTAAAGTAAATGGTTTAACCGTATTACACATTGGCGATACCTCATTTGGTACCCCTGCGCGTATCACGGCAACGGTTTATGCTGGCGCCGATGGCGTAATAGATGTTGAACGTGAAGCCGAGCTTGGTAAAGCAATTCACTCAAAAGGGGTAATGCTACTTACCGGTTATTTAGGTAATAAATACGCGCAGCACTTTAGCTTAACGCTTAGCGCTAATATCGCTATTGAGCAAAGCTACGGTTATATAGATGGCGATAGTGCATCTTTGGCAGAGTTGTGTGCGCTTATTTCGTCTATTACAAGCCTACCTATTAGCCAATCAATTGCACTGACAGGCTCTATTAACCAACATGGTGATGTACAGGCTATTGGTGGCGTAAACGAAAAAATAGAAGGCTTTTTCAAACTGTGTAAAATGCGTGGCTTAACAGGTTCGCAAGGCGTTATCATTCCTAAATCAAACCAAGTTAACTTAGTGCTTGATGATGAAATACTTAATGCAGTTGAAGCGGGTAAATTTAATATTTACGCAGTTGAAACCGTAGACCAAGCGCTTAACCTGTTAATGGATATAGAAGCTGGCGATATTATTGATGACCAGTATCCAGAAAACTCAGTAAACGGAATTGCGCTTGCTCGCCTTAAAGAAATTGCCGACATAGTTAATGGCGATAACGATGACGAAAAAGACGAAGAACTAGATAACGAAAAAGGTTAATAATGATCAATATAATTTTGGCGGTGGTTATCGCCATTTTTTGTTTTTTAATATTTCAAAATAGTAAAAAAGCAAAACAACAAGCAGGCATAAATGCAAAAATAGGGGCAGATTACTTAGCCGCTAACGCAAAAGTAGAAGGTGTAGTAGAAACAGCTTCTGGCTTGCAGTTCAAAATAGTACACAAAGGTGAGAGTGAAAACACACCAAGCCCAACAAGTATGGTTAACGTGCATTACCACGGCACACTAATCGACGGCACTGTATTTGACAGCTCAGTAGAGCGTAAAACACCGATTAGCTTTGGCTTACACCAAGTGATTAAAGGTTGGACTGAGGGCTTACAACTGATGAGCCCAGGTGATAAATACATTTTTTATGTACCGCACCAATTAGCATACGGCGAAAAACGTGTAGGGAGTATTCCTCCTGCCTCAGTACTTATTTTTGAAGTAGAGCTACTGGCAATTGAGTCTTAGTGATTAAATAACAAGGAAGTAAATTATGAATAAAGATGAATTACTTAAAATAGCCAAAGGTGATATTAACTTTACCTTTCAATCTATTATTTATGCATTAGCGCTATGCTTACTAGTTGCAGCTGTTTTTTTACTAGAGATGAGCGTTAACCTACAAATGGGTTTAATAGTTTGTATTATCGGTGTGTTTGGAATGACTATTTAT
>NZ_JACJDN010000057.1:0-11025 GCF_014163565.1 Pseudoalteromonas sp. SR45-5
AAAGTGTGCAGCTAGTGTAACAGGAATAAAATCATCCGCGAATAGCTGCATTTTTTAGATATTCTGTTACTCTGCGATTATAAAGCCAGCAACCATATTAATCTAATGAAAGCGACACATACCTTACAATTAAAAAAACTATTAATAAGCACTGTACTGCTAAGCGCATTAGCTGGTTGCGGACAAAGTGGCCCTCTTTATTTACCAGAGCAAGAAGTTGATCAAAATCAACCTCAAGAAACAGTTGAACCAGTAACTGCTTCAGAGCAAAACAACACGCAACAAAGTCAGGAGCAATAAATGGATTATTTTAACTACCAAAACAACCAATTATTTGCCGAAGACGTAAGTGTGGCCGCTATTGCTCAGCAATATGGTACGCCTTGTTATGTGTATTCGCGCGCGACCTTTGAACGTCATTATTTAGCCTTTGCTAATGCCACTAAAAACCATAAAAGCTTGGTTTGCTATGCCGTTAAAGCAAATTCTAACATTGCAGTATTAAATATTTTAGCGCGCCTTGGCTCAGGTTTCGATATTGTATCGAAGGGTGAACTTGCACGTGTAATAAAAGCCGGTGGCGACGCCTCTAAAGTCGTTTTTTCGGGCGTGGCTAAAACAGCAGACGAAATAGCTTATGCGCTAAAACTAGGCATTAAATGCTTTAATGTTGAGTCGGCCTCTGAGCTTGAGCGTATTTCTGAGGTTGCTTGCGAGTTAAATTTAGAAGCGCCTATTTCTATTCGTGTTAACCCTGATATAGACGCAAAAACGCATCCGTATATTTCTACCGGTTTAAAAGAAAATAAATTTGGCATTGATATTCAAACAGCTGTGAGTGTTTATCAACATGCAGCGTCTTTACCGGGTTTAAAAATTACCGGTGTTGACTGCCATATAGGTTCGCAACTAACAGAAGTAAGACCCTTTTTAGAAGCGTTAGATAAATTAATGGCGCTAATTGATGAGCTAAAAACATGCGGTATTGAGCTTACGCATTTAGATATTGGTGGTGGTTTAGGTGTGCCGTATAACAACGAGCAACCGCCACATCCAAGTGAATATGCAGCGCAAGTAACTGAGCGTTTAGCTAATTACAAACATCTTGAGCTTATTTTTGAGCCTGGCCGCGCTATTGCAGCCAATGCCGGCATTTTAGTAACCCAAGTTGAATTTATTAAGCAAAACCAAGATAAGTTTTTTGCCATTGTAGATGCGGGTATGAACGACATGCTGCGCCCTTCGCTTTATCAAGCATGGCAAAAAATTATTCCGATATCGGTGCGAAACGACGACACCCCAACACATAATTTCGATATTGTTGGCCCAGTATGTGAAACCGGTGACTTTTTAGGTAAAGACCGCGAACTTGCACTTAAGCAAGGCGATTTACTAGCTCAGCGTAGTGCAGGCGCATATGGCTTTACTATGAGCTCAAATTATAACTCTCGCCCACGTGTTGCAGAAATTATGGTAGATGGTCAGCAGCATCACCTTATTCGCCAACGCGAAACGATAGAAAGCCTTTATCAGGGTGAGAAAATTTTACCATAAACGTTTTTGTCTACTAGCTGCTCTGTGGCATGATTAGCACAGAGCAAAACCGAATTAGAGCGCTATGTTAGTTAATTTTTCCAAAATGCACGGCTTAGGTAACGACTTTGTTGTGATTGATAACATTACACAAAATGTTTTTTTGTCGCGAGACCAAATCAAAAAACTGGCAGATCGCCACTTTGGCATTGGCTTTGACCAATTGCTGATGGTTGAAGCACCATATTCACCTGATCTCGACTTTCATTATCGAATTTTTAATGCCGATGGTACCGAAGTAGAACAATGCGGTAACGGCGCACGCTGTTTTGCCCGCTTTGTACGCATGAAAGGCCTTACTAACAAGCACAAAATTAGTGTATCGACTAAGTCGGGCAACTTAACGCTCTACATAGAAAAAGACGGTCAAGTAACTGTTAACATGGGCCATCCTAATTTTGAGCCAAGTAAAATTCCGTTAAAAGCCAGCAAACGCGAGCTTACTTATATTATTAGAACGCAAGAACACACTGTATTTAGTGGCGCGGTATCTATGGGTAACCCACATTGCGTGCTAGAAGTTGACGACGTAACCACCGCGCAAGTTGATATATTGGGTCCATTACTTGAAAACCACGAACGCTTTCCGCAAAAAGCGAACATTGGCTTTATGCAGGTTGTATCGCAAGAACACATTAAGCTAAGAGTGTGGGAGCGTGGCGTTAACGAAACCCTAGCCTGTGGCACAGGTGCGTGTGCAGCAATGGTGATTGGTCATATGCAAAATAAATTATCAACAACCGTTCAAGTAGATTTGCCGGGCGGTACTTTGCAAGTGCGCTGGAGTGGTGAAGGTCACCCGGTACGCATGACTGGTCCCGCAGAGCATGTTTTCGACGGACAAGTAGCACTATGAGCGAGCTAAGTACAGAGCAGATTATTAATTACTTACAGCAACATCCTGACTTTTTAGTTCATCACCCCGAGCTACTCGCACAACTTGAGCTGCAACAGCAAGCTCAAGGTGCAACGTCACTAGTACATATTCAGCAACGTCAATTACGCGAGCACAACACGCTTTTAAAAAGCCAAATAGATGCTATGAGCAAGCATGCAACGCAAAACGAGCTCGTATATCGTTTGTTTAGCCAATGTCATCACCAGCTTTGGAATCATGACGATTTTGACACTCTTGCAAATAACCTACGCAATATAATCTGCTCAAGTGAAGATGTTAACGACTGCAAATTAGTAAAATACAATCCCGAGTACGACGAGCTTATTGCGCATCGCCTTACCCATTCTGGGCATTATTTAGGGCGAATTAATAAACAAGAGCGCGAACAATTATTTAGTGAAGATACACAATCCGTCGCTATTTATTTAATTGGCGACACCAAGCACCCTATCGCTATTTTGGCGTTTGGTAGCAATAACGTAAACCATTTTGAGCCCGCGCAAGATAACCTGTTTGTGCTCGACTTTATAAACGCATTACACCTGCGGTTACAAAAACTAGCATGAGTGACGATGCGCCTAATATTACCGCGCTAAGTGACCACTGGCGTACACCCATAACGCTATTTAGCGATTATTTAAAGTTTGAAAAACAATATTCAGCGCACACAGTTAATCAATACGTAAGCCAACTTGGCTTTGCAGCCCTTTATTTTAGCAAACTATGTGATGACTGGTTTGGCGTACAAGGCGAACATATTCGCCGCTACAGCATGGCACTGCGATCAAAACAATTAAGTGGCCGTACAATTAGCTTAAAGCTCAGTTGTATTCGCAGCTTATATAAGTTTTTAAAAGCAAAAAATATTGCCGAGCAATCGCATTACCATAATCCGGCAATAGGTATAAAAGGCCCTAAGTTTGCAAAGCCCCTACCTAAAAATCTCGATGTAGATCAAATGGCACGCTTGCTCGAAATACCCGACGACGAACCTCTCGCAATTAGAGATAAAGCAATGATGGAGTTAATGTATTCTTCAGGGCTGCGTATAAGCGAGTTAGTTGGCGCTAACATGCAAGATATTAGCGCTGCCAATGGTGAAATTTTAGTGCGTGGTAAAGGTAATAAAGAGCGATTAATTCCGGTGGGCAAAAAAGCGTTAGACGCATTAAAAAAATGGCTCACAATACGCCCTCAGTTTGCAAAGCCCGATGAAATAGCAGTATTTTTAAGTAGCCAAAAAAACCGTATTTCGATTCGCCAAGTGCGCCTACGCATGCAAGAGTGGGGAATAAAACAAGGCATTAGCTCGCAGGTTCATCCGCATAAGCTGCGCCACTCGTTTGCGTCACATATTTTAGAATCATCTGGTGATTTACGCGCCGTGCAAGAGTTACTAGGGCACAGCAGTTTGTCGGCTACACAAGTGTATACGCATTTAGATTTTCAACATTTAGCCAAGGTGTACGACAACACTCACCCTCGTGCAAAAAAACGAACTGATTAGGTAAATAAAAATGATCCGATTTAATCGTGCTATTAAGCCATTTTCTGTCATGAGCTTTGATTTAGACGACACTCTTTACAACAATCACCCCATTATAAAAGCAGCGGTTAAAGCGCAGCAAAATTATTTAAACGCGCTCCCGAGCTACTTAGCCCAAGGCCCAAAATACTGGCAACAATGCCGCAATGAGGCCGTATTAAAGTTACCTGAACTTGCTGATAACGTCACTAAATGGCGCCAACATACACTGCGCTTAGCCCTCTCTAAACTAGATTTGAACGAGCAAGAGGTAGAGCATCATGCCGATGCTGCCTACAACGCCTTTGCCGATGCGCGCAGTAAAATAGTGGTAACCGACGACGTACTAAAGCTGCTAGATAACTTAGCCCAGCACTTTACGCTGGTTGCTATAACTAATGGTAACGTTGAAATTGAACGCTTTAACTTACACGATAAATTTGAGCTTGTATTACAAGCCGGCATGCATGGTAAAGCAAAACCTCACAGCACCTTATTTGATAAAGCCGCCGAGCACTTAAACGTTGCTAAAAGTGAAATTTTACACATTGGCGATAGCCTTGATACAGACGTACAAGGCGCAAATAATGCCGGTTGCCAATCGGTATGGTTAAACGATCAAGGCGCCAATTATGCTTATAAAGGGCTGGCTGATATTGAAATAGCCAATATTCATGCCTTAACGCACCTTATTAAATAATACCAATTGCATCAAATAAGAGGTCACAATGAGCCACTATACCAAGCTAATTACCTTGCTATTAATTGGCTCACTTAGCCTTAACGCTTATTTATTGTGGCCGCAGCCCGCGCCAACCAAAGTACAAAAAACGCAAGGTGCTGAAAAAAGCATATCGCCTAAACAACAAAATACGCTATTAAATACGGCAAAGCAGCAGTTTAAAAAACACCAATTTGAAGCCGCACTTAGTAGCTATCAACAACTCAAAAACAGCAATCCAGAAATCGCAAAAAACCTTTATTCATCGTGGCTAGTGCAGCTTAAAATATGGCTAAATAGCAATTTATTACTCAGCGAATCATTTCTCAATGCGCTATTAAATAACAGCCCTTATAACGTAGAGTTACTTAATTTACAGGTTGAGTATTTAATAAATAGCGAGCAAACACAAAACGCCATTATTGCTTTATTTGAGCTTAATTCATTACTGCCTGCTGATCAGCAAAGTAATGCAAATACACTTTTAAATACGCTCACTCAAAACGAGTTACACACATTAACTGAGCAACAATATTGGCAAGCTATTATTGAGCAAACACAAATTTGGCTTGATTATAAAAGCGATAACGCGCAGTTTTTATATCCGCTTGCGTACGCCTACTATCAGCAAGGCGATTTAATTAGCGCACAAGCAACCCTTGATCGAATGCCAAACCAGCACAATCTAAAAAGCCAAGTGCAAACACTGCAAGCGATGATCAATAAAGCACAATCGCAAGACGACTTCGTTGCTTTAACGCCTTACGGCGCGCATTACTTAATAAACACCGAAATAAATAACAATCTATCGACCGAACTAATGATTGATACAGGCGCAAGCGTAACCTCACTACCCACAAGTATAATTGAGCAAATTTCGCCACAACCTTTGTATTTAGGTGATGTAACGGTAAACACAGCTAACGGTCAAATTGTTGTAAAGCGTTATCAAATTGAATCGTTTAAAGTGGGCTCGCAAATTATTTATGGTTTTGAAGTGTTGAGTATTGAAAACACCCGTGGGCAAGGTTTGCTAGGAATGAATTTTTTATCGCGATTTAAATTCAATATAAATCAGCAAACAGATGAGCTAGAGTTGAGCGCTAAATAATTAAAAACCCAAAGGTAACACATGACACTAAATAACTATTTAAAAGCACTTGCTGAAAACCCAAAAAGCATTCAATTTACCGATACAATGGCCGTGATAGAAGCAAATTACGACTTTACTGCATGTGGCTTTAATAACCATGGATTACTTAGCGCTGCGAGTGAGAACAATGGCTCGTGTAAAATTTTCGCGTTTGCTAAATTAAACGATTTAAGTAAACAAAATACGTTGGATTGTTTTGGTAAGTTTTACCGAGAAGACGTGCTGCAAAACCCTAAAGGGGATGATCATATGAACATTCGCACGTTTATGTTAGCACCAGAGGCAACACCTTTTTTAGGTATTACCTTTGAAGGCGAGCCACTAAAAGCAAAATAGTCAGCAAAAATTAAAGTGGTTTTTCCATAAAGTAACGCGTACCTGAGCGTGGGTAATTATTAAGTTGATACTTAACACTATAACCGCGCTTTTCATAAAAGGGTTTTGCTTGAAAATCAAGTGTATCAAGCTGAGCAGTTGTAGCACCTAGCTCAATAGCTGCTTGTTCAAGTGCCGTTAGCAGTTTATCTGCAAGCCCTTTACCTCGCGCACTATCGCTACACCAAAGCCAACTAATCATCAGCCAGTTTCCAAACACACACCCACTAATACCGGCAACAAGCTCGCCCTGCTCATCAGTAAATTTATAGCCTAAGGGCAGCCTTTGCGCATCAAAATGCTCGGCGTTAAATTCAACTATTTTACTACGTAGTATAGAGCTTAATGCGTCGGAGTGATCTGCTTGTAATTGGTACATATTGCGCTTCTTAAAAAGCGAATATTAGCAAACTCATACCATCAATACAGATTATTTTTACCATAAGGTACTTCAAGCATATTGCTGCTGGTTTTTTCTGGCTGACCGCACATTTCGTCGTAAGCGCTTGTTTGCCTTAACATCATCTGTGCGTACGCTATTTTTTCAAAACGTTTTTGTACATGCAGTGGGCTGAGTGCTCTTAAAAACTCACCGCTGTCTTCTGTTACATAATATTCAACGTTATTAATCATCACTGATACTTGATAAAGCGCCATATCTAACGAGTGAACAATAACTTTTTGTAGCGGTTCGTGCTTTTTTAACTGTGAAAATTTAATACCCATCTTGGCTACCTTTTTATATTTAACCTGAGTTCTGGTTATTTAACATTATCGATACGCAGCTTTGCTATAATCACGATCAAATTTTTATTAGCCGCTGGCGTCACACGTTATGAGCACAAAAATCCGACTCGCTAAATATATTGCCCATGCAGGTATTTGTTCTCGTAAACAGGCATCGCGTTTAATTGATGAAGGTGTAGTGACTGTAAATAATCGCCCAGCAAATCATATAGATCACGTTGATGAGCAAGACACAATAATAGTGAACGAAAAAGAAATTAAAGGTGCTGCCGATTTAGTTTATTTTGCGTACCACAAACCAGTAGGTATTGACTGTAAATTAAATATTGATGACCCTGCCAGCCTTATTCACCATTTGCCCACACTCACCCGTGTTTACCCTATTGGTCGATTAGATAAAGACTCTCGCGGTTTGCTTATTTTGACCAACGATGGGGATTTTTGTAATCAACTAATACATCCTGACTTCCACCAGCCTAAACATTATTTAGTCACCGTAAATAAGCCTTTAGACGATGGTTTTTGTAAAAAAATGGCAGCAGGCGTACCCGTTGATAAACACATAACCCTGCCTTGTGAGGTAAATAAAATAGCCAGCAATCAGTTTAGTATTGTTTTAAAACAAGGGCTAAACAGACAAATACGTAAAATGGCGCATTACTGCGGATACAAAGTAATTGACTTATTTAGAGTGCAATTTAGTGACCTCACCCTTTCAAAGCTAAACCTACCTGAAAACCAATATATACAAATTAATAAAACCGATATTTCAAAAATCTAATACCAAGTCACTTAACTACATCTCAAAAAGTTAAAAATAAACTTGCAAAAATAGATTACAGGCGTAGTCTTAAATTAAAGATTACACTTGTAGGCGATAAAATGATTGAATTATCAAAAGCAGAGTTTGACGTGCTCGACGCACTTTGGATTAACTACCCCGCCACCGCGAGCCAAATAATTGAGCGCTTAAGCGACGATAAGCAATGGCACGAAAAAACCATTAAAACCCTGCTAGGTCGACTAGTAAAAAAAGGCGCACTTACATTTGAAAAAGAAGGTCGCCAATATATTTATACTCCCTGTATGGAGCGCGCCGACTACACCCTAAAAGAAAGCCAAAACTTTATTGAGCGATTTTTTAGTGGGCGTATTGCGCCACTTGTGAGTGGCTTTGCTAAATCGGAGCAGCTTTCTCAGCAAGATATAAACGAGCTTAAAAAAGTTATAGATGACTGGGAAAAAAACCAAAAGTAAGGGATTAACATGGTTATTCAAACTGGTTTTAATTGGTTAATTGAGCAGCAATTACTATTAAGCATTTTGTTTTGTGGATTTATTTTACTCGAGCGATTTGCTTTAAAAGCCCTTGGCTCGCGGTTTGTATATAAATTAGCATGGCTATTACCTGCGGCATTGGTGATTGCTAATTTACCAAACGCAATTAAACCACTGCAAAATAGCAATATTAACCACTACTTAATCACCCCCAACCAATCTTTTACAAACGAGGTAGGTATTAGCTGGGCGCTCATGTATGTACTTATTACCGCAGGGTTATTAATAGCTAGTTTTATTACACATACCCGTTTTGTTAAAAGCCTGCAGTTAACTGAGTTAATCCAATTTGAAGGCACTCTTACCGCTGGTGTTAATGCTTATACCAGCCAACATGTAGCCACGCCAATGGTGGTCGGTATTTTAAACAGCAAGCTGGTGTTACCGAGTAACTACAATACCCAGTTTGATAAAGCCACATTAGCGCTTATTTTAGAGCACGAAAACGTACACATAAAACGCAAAGACAACCTAACAAACGCACTTATATTACTACCTACTATTTTACTTTGGTTTAACCCACTAGCTTGGTTTTGTTACGCAAGCATGCGCCGACTACAAGAGCTGACTTGTGATGAACGGGTACTTGCCAATAAAACCACACAACAACATATTTTATATAGCAAAGCCTTAATAAACTGCGCGGCAAATACGCCCACAGGGCTTATGGCTTATTCACACTACGGAGATAAAAAAACCATGTTACAACGACTAATTAATATAAAACACAGCGGGGAGCGTTCAAAGCTTGCTAAAGGTGGCTTATTACTTGTAGCTGCAAGCATGCTAAGCGGCTTAGCGATTGCAAAGCAACCAGAAGCAATGACTAAAGAGGATCACATTTCACCAACAATACGCATTGAACCTGCTTACCCAATACAAGCAGCTCAACAAGGGATCAGCGGCTCTGTTGTATTAAAATACGATATTGCAGCAAACGGTAAAACAAAAAACATTAGTGTTATTCAATCTAAACCTAAAGATATTTTTGATAAATCAGCGAAAGAGGCGCTAGCAAAATGGAAATATAAAGCATCTGATTCAGGTTTTGAAGATGTACTTGTACAACTAGATTTTGCGATTAATAGTGAAGTGGCGCCTACCGATTTAATTGAGCGAATTAAAGTATCGCATTAACGCCACGAGTTGTTCAAGACTACAAAGCAAGCGCCCTTTTAGGCTGCTTGCTTTGTGGTTTTAAAATATAAACCTACAAACTCACCACAATCATAGCAATGGCTGTACCCAAACCAATAAACCACACTAATGAACGAATTATATCTAGGTTCATATAGTAAAATACGCAATACAAAATACGTGACACAATATGCGTAACCGCTAGCGATTCGGTCACTGCACCTACAGAGTTAGTGCCCAGCACAACTGCAATAGCGACAGCAAAAACAGCAAGCGATTCAAAACAGTTTTGATGAGCAGCGAGCGCCCGTGCACCAAAGCCGGTTAATTTTGTTTGTTGCGCCCTTGGGTGTTTATTGTCGTATCGACCTAATTTTGCCATTGCTATAGCAACCGGCACTTTTGCAAAGTAAGGCATTAATACCGCAAGTAATGCACATACAACTAATGTTGTCATAATTTATCCTTTTGATGTTTCGGATAATTTAGCATAAGCGTAATAAAAAAGCCGCCAGATACGTTTTATGACAAACTCTGGCGGCTAACAATAACATCAGACCTACTATAGCTAAATTTATCCTCAAACCCATGCGACATAATGTCGCAGATGATGAATATTCAACATCATAGTTAATGCATCGCTTTACTTCACAAAGCTTGTTAACTTTACTGCCTTACATTTTAACGATGACGACCATGACCTGGATATTTTTCACTTTTTTAGCCGCCTTCATGCAAGCATGGCGTAATGCCCTGCAAAGTAAATTAAGTAACGATGTGAGTGTGGCTGGCGTAACACTCTCTCGCTTTATTATCGCAGGCCCTATTGCTGCGGTGTATTTATATGGTTTGTATCAATATCAAGATACAGCCATGCCTACGTTTAATAATGCCTTTTGGGGATTTATTGTAGGCGCAAGTGTGATGCAAATACTTGCCACTGGTTTAATGGTTAAGTTATTTAAAATGAATAATTACGCCGTAGGTGCTGGTCTTGCCAAAAGCGAGGCGTTAGTAGCAGCCATTTTAGGTGTATTATTTTTTGGCTCGGCACTTTCTTTGCTCGGTTGGCTTGGTGTGTTTTTTGGCGCTATTGCCGTATTGCTACTCAGTGGCATAACAAGCGTTAAACACTTTAATGCTAAAACAGCATTACTAGGACTGGCTTGTGGTACTTGCTTTGCACTTACATCGCTGTGGGTACGAGAAGCGAGCTTAAATTCAGGATTATTATTTCCTCACTCAGCAGCTTGGGTTTTGCTGTTTGTAATTAGCTCACAAACACTAATACTACTGGGCTATTTATTATTAAAAGAGCCGCAAACACTTAGTAAACTGTGGCAATACAAAGGTACTACAGCCGCAATTAGTGTTTTTAGTTGTGTCGGTTCTATTGGCTGGTTTAGTGCAATGAGGTAAAAGTAAAAGAAGGTGCTAAAGAGCGTCTACAGGCCTTTGAAGGTGTTGTAATCGCTAAGCGTAATCGTGGTCTTCACTCAGCATTCACAGTTCGTAAAATTTCGAACGGTGAAGGTGTT
>NZ_JACJDN010000580.1:0-2512 GCF_014163565.1 Pseudoalteromonas sp. SR45-5
TAAGGGTGTGCAATTGCACACCTTTTGTTTATCTGTAAGTTAATGCAATTGTTACTGAACAGCGGTACACTTTATTTTTAATTTTGTGCGGCAAATTATGACTCCCTCAACTTCTCTCATGCAGCCTATCGATTTAGATAATTGGCCTAGAAAGCAACACTTTGAATTATTTAAACACTTTTCTCAGCCTTATTTTAATGTGTGTGTGCGTTTAGATGCTCAAGCACTTTACGACTATTGCAAAACCAATCAATTTTCTTTTTTTCAAGCATATGTATATTGCACCTTAAAAGCGTGCCATGAGTACGATTCAATAATGCTACGTATAATAGATAGTAGGCCATGGTTACTTAATAGTGTTCGCGCAAGTGTGGTTGAGTTGTCTGAAAACGATACGTTTGTTTTTAGTTATTTTAATAGCGCAAGCGATTTTAAAGAGTTTGCAAATCATGCAAGTGACGTAAGCAAAAAAGCGAAACAACAGCCGTTATTTTCTGATGCATTTGCCCAAACAGAAGGGCAGGCCGACTTAATTCATATATCTGTTTTGCCGTGGCTGAATTTTAGTGCGTTTTCGCATGCATTTAGTGAAGGGGAGAGTTTAGGCATTCCTAAATTTGTATTTGGTCAGTTTGATAAACACACAGGTACAATGCCTTTAGCTATCGATGTACACCACTCATTAATGGATGGTTTGCACGTAGCGAAATTTATAAACACATTGCAGGGTACATTTGACTCCTTTTGCAAAGGTTAACTTAAACACGTCATTTAACGGCAGTGCAAAGCAGTAAACAATTTATAAGTAATCTATAAGCAATGCGATGTGAATTACTTTATATTCAAATACATAACCTTATATGCTTGAAAAGCACGTGTGCTGGACATATTTATATACCATACCTTAGCTCAGGAAATCCCCATGATAAATGGACTGTTAATTGTTGTTTTAATTCTTTTTGTGGTGATTTTCTGGCGTTGGCCATCAATTCAAAACCGATTATGGCGCAGTAAATATAAAGACTTTGCTTTAAATTCACAGCAAAAAGATATTTTACTGCGTTGCATGCCCATCTATAAAAAAATGACCGACGCTGACAGAGAAAAGTTAGAGCGACATATTACGTGGTTTTTAAACGAAAAACGCTTTGTCGGTTGTGATGGCTTAAGGCTAACGTCTGCAATGAAGTTAATTGTAGCCGCCGATGCGTGTGTATTAGTGCTTAATAAACCGTGGCCGTTATATAGAAATGTAAAAGAAATTTTATTATACCCAAGTGCTTATTATGCTCCGCAATCAACTCGCGATAGTGCAGGACTTGTGAGTTACCACAATACGGTAAGACTAGGCGAGTCATGGCCTGGCGGCACACTTGTACTCAGTTGGCATGACGTGCTTGAGGGTAATCGTTTACCAAGCGATGGACATAACTTGGTATTTCATGAGTTTGCGCATCAACTTGATCAGGAAACAGGTAAAACAACGGGTACGCCCATTTTAAAAAGCTCAGCAGATTACAAAGAGTGGGGCCGAGTATTTAGCCGTGCTTTCACCCAGTTAAAAAGCCATGTTGCTTATAGCATGCCACACGTTATTCACAGCTATGGCGCAACTAATGAAGCTGAGTTTTTTGCTGTACTCACCGAAACTTTTCTCGAAAAACCCGCAGAGCTTCGCCGATACGATCCTGAAATTTACAGTATGTTAGTTAATTACTATCAATTTGACCCTATTGTTTGGCATTAAACCTACATAAACCGCGCTTTATCATATAACGCTGGCAAGTTGCGTTTGTTTTTGTTGCAATCATGTGAAATAGTTTTTACTGCAACAATAACAAGCGAGAAACGCATGAAAAAAATGCTTCATACAGTATTAGCATTGTCGGTGTCATTAGCGATAGGGCAGGTAAATGCCGCCGAAAAAGACGAACAAAAATGGCAAGTAGATTCACCTAAGGGGCAACTTGTTGACGCTGCAATTAGCGTTGAGCAAGGCACATGGATGAATATAGATGTTAGCCCTGATGGTAAAACCGTGGTGTTTGACTTACTTGGCGATATTTACACTATGCCAATGAGTGGTGGTACAGCTACAAAGCTCACCTCTGATATTGCATGGCAAATGCAACCTCGTTTTAGTCCTAGCGGCAAAAGTATTGCGTTTACCTCCGATCAAGGTGGTGGCGATAACATTTGGATAATGGACTTAAATGGCGAAAACCAACACGCTGTTACCGATGAAACCTTTAGATTACTAAATAGCCCTGCATGGAGTCCTGATGGCGACTACTTAGTTGCGCGTAAACACTTTACAGCTAGCCGCTCATTGGGAGCAGGTGAAGTGTGGTTGTATCACAAAGCGGGTGGCAAGGGCGTACAGCTTACAAAACGCGAGAACGATCAAAAAGATTTAGGTGAGCCAATGTTTTCACCTGATGGTCGTTATGTATACTTTTCGCATGATGCAACACCCGGTAAAACCTTTCATTATTCAAAGGATTCTGTAGCG
>NZ_JACJDN010000581.1:0-2507 GCF_014163565.1 Pseudoalteromonas sp. SR45-5
CATGAGGGGCTATTTGAGCTTGTTCTATTTTAATTTTATAACCGTGATACAAAACACGTAACTGCTCAAGTGATTCAAGTAATTCTAGTGGTGATACACTCAGCTCTATGTATTGTTTAATAAAACCCGCTCTGTACGCATAAATACCTACATGGCGTTGAAACGGGGCTAAATTAAGGGCAGTGCTATCACCCATCATCGTATTTCTATCAAACGGTATACTTGCACGAGAGAAATACAGGGCATTTTTATTTATATCGCTAACCACTTTAACGGCATTAGGATTAAATACTTCATCACGTTCTTCAATAGCAACACTTAACGTTGCCATTGGTGCTGTTGAATCACTTAATAGTGCAGCAACTTGAGATACGTTTTCTGGTGCAAGTAATGGCTCATCGCCTTGTACATTAACCACAATTGTATTGCTATCAAGTTTAAGCAAATCAACCACTTCAGCTAATCGTTCAGTACCCGACTGGTGATCTTCACGCGTCATTACTACATCATTAGTAAACATACTTACTGCATCAAATACTTTTTGATGATCGGTTGCTATAACTACTTTACTAGCACCTGATAAACATGCTTTTTCGTAAACGTGTTGAACCATTGGCTTGCCACAAATATCAGCAAGCGGTTTACCTGGTAGTCGGGTCGATGCAAAACGAGCAGGAATTACAACTACGAATTCCACTTTTCAACCTCTTCTAAAGATAACTCACGTGCTTCATTTTCAAGTAATACTGGAATATCGTCTTGAACAGGATAAGCAAGCTTAGCTGCTGTGCTAATTAGTTCGTTGTTGTCTCTATCAAAGCGTAATTTTCCCTTACAAACAGGGCACGCAATTATCTCGAGTAATTTTGTATCAAAGGCCATTGAGTATTCCTTTTTCTTTTAATATTGAATTTAATGTGTTTATTACGCTATCGGTAGGTTGTGCATCTACTGGTAAATAATACCAATTAGGCTTTGCAAAGGACTTACATTTAACGGCATCTTTTTCGGTCATTATAATGCAATCATCACCAAATTGGGCAAAATCATCTACTGTATAAGCATAATGATCTCTAAAATGATGAGTCGATAATAACGTAATATCTTGTGCTTCTAATGAGTTTTCAAACCGTTTAGGGTTCCCAATTGCACTTATTGCATGTGCTTCACTTACGTTACTTTTTGCATAATCGCTTGAGTTAACTAAGCGAAGATTACTTACTTGTAATGTGTAGCTATTATTAGCCTCACCACCATTTTCAATTACTATATCGACACTTTGCAAACGTTTAGTTGTTTCACGAAGTGGCCCTGCTGGCATAACAAAGCCATTACCAAAACGACGCTCATTATCAACAATACAACACTCAATGCTACGAGGCATTTTATAATGCTGCATTCCATCATCAGAAATAATAACATCGAGTGTATAATTATTTTCTAATAAATCGATATTGTGTTGTCTATTAGGCCCAACCGCTATTGGGCACTTTAAACGATGGTATAAAAGTACGGGCTCATCTCCAGCCTGCTGAGCATCTACAAGCTCAGTAACTAACAGCGGGTAATTTTTTGATTGCCCACCATATCCTCTACTAATAATTCCCACTGATAAACCTTGCTGTGTTAAATGACCATACAGCCACAAAACAAAAGGCGTTTTACCATTACCGCCAACACTTATATTGCCAACTACAATTACAGGCGTTTTGCACTCAAAAGGTTTAAGTATTTTAGCGCTGTATAAGTATTTTCGAAATGACGATACAACCCAAAACAAAGCACTTAATGGTAATAACAGTAAAGTAATTAGACCAAATGGTTTATACCAGCTTTGTTCTATTTTACTCACGCCTGATCACCAAACTGCATTTTGCAAAGGGCTGAATAAGTACCGTCAATTGCTAATAAGCTATTGTGATCGCCACTTTCAATTACACGACCGTTATCAATAACATAGATTCGGTCACTGTTTTCGATAGTAGATAAGCGATGCGCAATAACAATTGAGGTTTTATCTTTCATTAGCGTTTCTAATGCTTGCTGAATAAGCTTTTCTGATTCGGTATCAAGTGCTGATGTAGCCTCGTCTAAAATCAAAATAGGTGCGTCTTTTAATATTGCACGTGCTATCGCTATACGCTGGCGTTGACCGCCGGAGAGCATTACACCATTTTCACCTACCATGGTGTTTAATTGCTCTGGCAGGTCTTTAACAAACTCCCAAACATGCGCTTGTTTAGCAACTTGCTCTAATTCTTCCTCAGACACATCATGCTTTATGCCATAACAAATATTGTTAGCAATCGTATCGTTAAATAACACGACTTGTTGAGACACTAAAGCAAATTGGCGACGTAGATCTGTTAATTTATAATCCTGCAGAGCTATACCATCAAGTAATATTTCACTCGGTAACTCTAAGTCATAGTAGCGTGGTAATAAATTAGAAATTGTTGATTTACCAGAGCCTGAGCGCCCTACTAAGGCAATACTTTCACCCGCTT
>NZ_JACJDN010000582.1:0-2503 GCF_014163565.1 Pseudoalteromonas sp. SR45-5
CGCCTTTCTTTATGAGCTAAAATTAATTACTCAACAGTTTGTGTAGCCGTTGGTAAGTTAAGCTCAGCATTGGCTTTAAGCGCTTCAATAAATACCATGTAGTTTTTATTAGCTTGCGCCATAGTAATGCTTTGTTTTGCTTGAGGGTCAATATTAGCTGCAACTTGTGCATCCGTTACCGACTTAAGCGCAACAATTGCTGCATCACCATTATTTAAATTAACGAGATCGACTACCGCAGAATCCGCTGGGTGAGCCATTTTAAAAGCTTGAGTCACAATAGCAGGTGAAACAGTGTAGCTTTGACGTGTTAACTTAGCTTCTTGGCGAAGTGGTAAGCTTTGCTCGTTAGCAACATCGTTTAAGCTCTTACCTGCTTGTACTTCTGCAAATAAGCTACGTGCCTTTTCTTTAGCAAGCTCAGATGATTTTTCATTCACTAAACGCGCTTTAATTTCCTCGCTTACTTCGTCTAACGGCTTAGTAGCAGCAGCTTTGTGCTCGTTAATACGAACAATGATTGCATGCTCATCGCCAAGCTCAATAACTTCAGAATTTACTTTATCTTCAAGTAAATCAACTGATGTTAGTGCTGTGACAACTGCAGGGCTGTTTAACGGCTCTGGTAGAGCATTAAGTGCTAAAAGAGGTGTAGATTTAACTTCCACTTCAGCAACTTCTGCAGCATCATCTAAGCGGTCTGAAATTTCAAATGCAAGTGCACCCATTTCAGTTTGCTTTTCGTAAAATGCATCAATTTTTTCAGCTTGTTCTAATTCAGCACGTAAGTCAGCTTTAACATCGTCATACGCTTTAACTTGTTGTGGTTGAATGTCAGTAAGTTTAATTATGTGATAACCAAACTCAGAAGTAACAACGTCAGAAATATCACCTTTATTTTCAAGCGCGAAAGCCGCGTCTTCAAATGCAGGGTCCATTACATCACGCTCAATCCACTCAAGATCGCCGCCCATTTCGCCACTAACGATATCGTCAGACGATGATTGTGCTAACTCAGCAAAGTCTGCACCTTGCTCTAGCTGTGCATGAAGAGCATTGGCTTTTTCTTTTGCTGCATCATCGTCTTCACTGTTATCAATTAAGATATGTGATACGCGACGCTTTTCTGGCTCAACGTATTGTGCTTTGTTTTGCTCATAATACGCTTTAACGTCATCCTCGGTTACCGATACAACATTGATATCTGCTGCTTTAAGCTCAATGTAACTTACTGAGATAAGCTCTGGAGATAAAAATTGAGATGCGTTTAAGTCGTAGTAATCAGATACTTCTTGATCTGATACTTCAACATTCGCGGCAAGTGCCTCTTTGTTTACAACTACGTAATCAATACTACGAGTTTGCTGCTGAAGAGCAATTGCGCTTTTCAGCTCGCTCTCTAGAGCAAAGTCTGTCCCTGCAACAGCAGATACTACCTGGCTGCGTGTCATATCTTTACGTAAATATTCACGAAAAGCATCTGGTTGAAAATTCATTTGACGAATTACTTGTAGGTAACGGTCGTTATTAAATTTTTCACCAATTTGAAAGTACGGTAATTCTAAAATTGTTTTACGTACACTTTCGTCGCTTACGCGAAGGCCTAAATCAGCCGCTAGCTGTGATTGCAATTCTTGTTGTACTAAGCGGTCAACTACACCTTGACGAATTTGTGCCATGTAATTTGGATCAGCTGCAATTTGTGTAAAGTATTCACCAAATTGTTGCTCTAAACGGCTACGTTCATTTTGGTAAGCACGGTTAAAATCGGTTTGACTAATTTTAATTCCATTTACTTCAGCAACGGGTTGTTCTGTGGTTTGACCTAAGTAACTACCGATCCCTGCTAAGGCAAAAGATAAAATCACCGCGCCTAAAATTATTTTGGCTACAGGTCCTTGCGAACCTTCTCTGATTTTCTCAAGCATTTGTTTATCTCTTTTTGATCAAGGTATTTTACCTTGTCACATGTAAAAAAAGCGTATCTTACCAGATACGCTTTTTCACTTGAAGTAACTGGCGGAAAAGTTACTTAACTCATCTGTTGTGGTGAATCAGTAACTTTACACTCGCCATAACTAATGTGTTAAAACAGTGATTAGTTTACTGCGTCTTTAAGCGCTTTACCGGCTTTGAAAGCTGGAATAGTTGCAGCAGCAATTTGGATAGTTTCACCAGTTTGCGGGTTACGGCCTGAACGTGCAGCACGTTCACGTACTGAGAAAGTACCAAAACCTACAAGTGCAACTGAGTCGCCATCTTTTAGCGCGCCAGATACAGATTCGATGAATGAATCTAGTGCACGACCTGCAGCCGCTTTAGAAATGTCAGCATCAGCTGCGATTTGATCGATTAATTGAGATTTATTCACAATATCATCCTCTTTCATTGTTATTATCAAGAGCGATGGTTTTTTAAACTAACATCACTTTTTTGAAAATTTTAGAGCAAACTTTTAATGCCCACATGATTATATTTTTCTTAAGCCTAGGCCCCGTAAGGG
>NZ_JACJDN010000583.1:0-2494 GCF_014163565.1 Pseudoalteromonas sp. SR45-5
TGCCGATAACAAAAAAGTCGCCTCTTAATCCTTAATTTGACTGACTATTATAGGTTAACTATGTTAAATTTAGCCTGTAATTTAAAGTTTTCATAAGGATAAGAATGATGACGAAACTATGTTTTTCGATGGCTTCTGCATTAATATTTAGTTTTTTTTCGTCATCGTTGGCGGCGCACTCAGGGCACGATCATGGTTCTGATGTGGCTGTGCTCGAAGTAACTAACGCGCAAGTTAGAGAGTTTTTACCTGGCAGTACTTCAACTGTAGGTTATTTAACCCTTATTAATCACAGTGGAGCCGCAGCAACTTTAACTAAGGCAACTATTGATGGCTTAGGGCGTGTTGAAATACACGAACATTCACATGTAGACGGCATGATGAAAATGCTACAAGTTGAATCGGTTGAAATTAAGGCGCACGAAAGTGTCAGCTTTCAGCCTGGCGGTTATCATTTAATGGCATTTGAACCACAAGAGCCATTAAAAGTAGGACAAGAACGTAAACTCACACTATATTTTAGTGACGGTAATCGCTTATTTACTAATGCTCAAGTCGTGTCGCTTGAAGCGCAAGCTAAGCAGTCAAAACCATCTACTCAACACGCTCATCATTAGGAGTACACATGTCGCAACATAAAGGAAAAATAGCAGGAATAATTGTTTTACTGCTTATCATTTTTTACGCAATTGCTGTTTATTGGAGCACAGAACCTTCACGTTTTGACGTTGTTGCAAACGCGAAAGAGCAAGCGCAGCTTCGTAATGAAAAAATAGTAACGGGTTATGTAACTACTTCTACATTAATTACGGTAGCCAATACCTTACTAGATAAACCGGGTGGCTACTTATCAAATGATGTAATACCACCAAGTATTATTATGGATGATATGCCAGCGTGGGAATATGGCGCACTAGAAATGGTACGTGATTTATCGCTTTCTATGCGAAAAGATTTTAGCCGTTCTCAATCACAATCAACGGAACATGAAGCCCTTAAAAAGGCGCAGCCGCAGTTTAATATAAGCTCTGAGGCATGGGCATGGCCAAGTGCCGAAGGTGAGTACCAAAAAGGTATTGACTACTTAATGGTATATCGTGGACAAATTGCTAATGAGCATGAGCGCGATAGCCAATTTTACGCACGAGCAGATAACTTACGTAGTTGGCTTAAAGAAGCTGAAAAACGTTTAGGTAGCTTAAGCCAACGTTTAAGTGCCAGTGTAGGCCAAGAAAAAGTAAACACCGATTTAGCGGGTAATTCATCTAATAAACAAGCAACTCTTGCGCCACTGCAGCAGCAAGTAAGAACACCATGGTTAGAAATTGACGATGTGTTTTACGAGTCGCGCGGTGCTACTTGGGCGTTACTGCATTTTTTACAAGCGATAGAGTATGACTTTAATGACGTGCTTGAAAAGAAAAATGCACGTGTAAGCTTACAACAAATCATACGTGAACTTGAGGCGACTCAAGAAACAGTTTGGAGCCCACTTATTTTAAACGGCAATGGTTTTGGCTATGTGGCAAACCATTCTTTAGTTATGGCAAATTATATTTCTAGAGCCAATGCGGCTTTAATCGAACTCAGCGAACTACTAGCTCAAGGATAAAAAATGAAAAAGTATTGTTTAGCAGCAGCCCTTTCAATGGCATGTTTAGCACCAGCAGCGCAAGCTGACACTCTACTAGGTTTATACGTAGGTGTTGATGGGTGGAAGTCAGATAACGATGGTCAATTTTCTTATAAAAATAATGCATCTCAAGATTTTAATTTTGAAGATGAGACTTTTGTAAGTTACTACGCGGCACTTGAGCACCCTGTACCATTAGTTCCAAATATTAAATTAAAGTATACCGAGCTTGAGTTAAATGGTTCTGCGCTACTTACAGATACATTTAGCTTTAATGGCTCTGATTATGTTGTAGGCTCTACGGTAAATACGGTAAGTGATTTAACACACATCGATTACATTTTTTATTATGAGATTTTTGATAACGATTTAATCTCAATTGACTTAGGTTTAAATGCTAAGCAGTTTGATGGTGATATTGTTGTAAATGGTACTACTCAAAATGGTGGTACTAACTTTACCGAAACAAAAGATTTCTCTGGTTTTGTTCCTCTTGCATATGGCCGTGCCGAAGCCGGCTTACCATTTACTGGTTTAAGTGTATTTTTTGAAGGTAGCTTTTTGGCTATTGACGATAGCAAAGTACAAGATTACCAAGTAGGCGTAGCGTGGGAACTTATTGATAACCTAGCAGTAGATGTTGCTGTTAAAGCAGGTTACCGCTCTATGGTATTAGAACTTGATGATGTAGATGATATTACGACTGATATTGATGCATCTGGCCCATTTGCGGGTATTCAGGTTCACTTTTAATTAGTATTTTCTAATTAAACAAAGCGTGGCATATTATTTTATTGCGTGCCACGCTAAATCAAACTCTCCCTCCAGCGCATTATTAATTAACTGCTTATAAATTTTATT